>JAFLKA010000042.1 GCA_022712735.1 Marinosulfonomonas sp.
GCGCATGGGCCTGCCCATACGGCGCCCGCGAACTGGACCAACTGGCCGGTGTGATGAAAAAATGCACTCTGTGCGTTGATCGCATCTATAACGAAAACCTGCCCGAAGTGGACCGCATCCCGTCATGCGTGCGCACCTGTCCGGCTGGCGCGCGCCACTTTGGCGACTTCGCCGACCCGGACAGTAACGTGTCCAAACTGGTGGAGATGCGCGGCGGCATCGACCTGATGCCCGAGCAAGGCACCAAGCCTGTGAACAAATACCTACCGCCACGGCCCAAGGACACCTTGCAAGAGGTCTCTGCAGACGCCCCCATCCTGACACCCGTCACCGACAGCCCCAAAGGCTTCCTCGGCTGGCTCGATAAAGCACTGGAGGCTCTGTAAATGCATCCCGCACCATCCGTCATCTTCTTCACCGTCTTTTCCGGCCTTGGTTTCGGCTTTCTGGCATGGCTCGGCATCGGCATTCCCGCCCCGCAGGGCTGGGCCGCATTCCCTTACTTCTTTGTGGCCTTTGCAATGGCCGTGGGCGGCCTGATCGCCTCGACCTTCCACCTTGGCAACCCGAAAAACGCTATCAAAGCCTTTAGCCAATGGCGCACCAGCTGGCTGTCGCGCGAAGCGGTTCTAGCAGTGTTGACGCTCAGCATTATGGGCATCTTTGCCGCGGCCAACATATTCTTTGAAATCCAGATGCCGCCGCTGGGCATCATCGGCGCGATCCTTGCCTTGATCACGGTTTACACCACCTCGATGATGTATGCGCAGCTTAAAACCGTGCCGCGCTGGAACCACTGGACAACCTCGGCCCTGTTCATCCTGCTGGCACTTGGCGGCGGGGCGATCCTTGCCTCTGACAGCCTTGGCACCATCCTGTTCATCGGCCTTGCCGCAATTGCCCAGCTTTATGTCTGGGACGCAGGCGATAAACGGTTTGGCAAACGCGGCCACACCATAGAAACGGCCACCGGCCTTGGCAGTATCGGCAAGGTGCGGATGTATGAACCGCCCCATTCCGGCACCAACTATCTGCTCAGCGAAATGGTCTATGTGATCGCCCGCAAACACGCGATCAAACTGCGCATCATCGCCTTCGTTCTAGCCTATGTCGCGCCTATGGTTCTGGCGATGGTCTCGGGCCGTGGGTTCGAACTGTATATCGTCGCCTTAATCGCCCATATCATCGGCATCCTCGCCCAGCGCTGGCTGTTCTTTGCCGAGGCAGAACACGTCGTTGGCCTCTATTACGACAAGCGATGATCGTTGACAGCATCGAAATCATCGAGCGTGACATGCCACCGCGGCTTGTCACGCTCATTGAAACCGACCGCCTGTTTCTAAACAACAGCCGCGCCAGTGACTGGCGCATCCGCCCCGACATCAACCAACGGATTGAGGCCGCATCGCTGGCCCTGCCCGACGGGTTAAACCTGATGATATACGAGGCCTTCCGATCCCGCGCCCGTCAACACGAGTTGTGGGCACCGGTGTTCGCCAAAATCAGCGCCGTCCACCCCGACTGGTTGCCTGAACAGCACTACACAGAAACCTCCCGCTGGGTTTCGCCACCCGACGGGTTTGGCAGCGGCCATCAGGCGGGGGCAGCGATCGACATCACACTGGCCACCACAGACCGCGAACCGCTGGATATGGGCACCGACATGCAAGCGTTTACCCCGCTGACACCGACCGCCTCGGACGTGCCTGATACCACCCGTCAAAACCGTGACCTACTGGTGAACACGTTGCAGGCCCAAGGGCTGATCAACTATCCTGAGGAATGGTGGCACTACAGCTATGGCGACCGGCTCTGGGCCGAAATCACTGGGCGAACGCAGGCATTTTACGCCCCCATAGACTAATCCCGTTTCTCTTTTGCTTAAATATCCGCGCGCGCAGCGCAAATCCTGAGCGCCCGCAGGGTGCGAGACATCAAGCGACGCGGAGCGTCTCATTTTCACTAAGAGCGCCGCGCAAAAACCGCACTCCCCACAAACACCCCCGTCGCCACCACCACAATGCTCGGCCCCGCCGGTGTGTCCCATTGCAACGACGCCAGCAACCCGCCGACACTTGCCACCATCCCGATCAGCACAGCCCCGAGGGCCATCGCCTCGGGTGTCCTCACCAGCCCCCGCGCCGCCGCTGCCGGAATGATCAGCATCGCCGCGATCAGCAATGCGCCGACCACCTTGATCGACATCGCCACCACCACCGCCAGCGCCAGCGTCAGCACCAGTTGCTCGCGCTTCGGGTTCAACCCCGAAGCGGTTGCCAAATCCTCGTTCAACGTGGCCGTCAACAGCGGTGCCCAGCGCCAGAGAAGCCCCGCCAGAACCAGCAGGGATCCACCCCAGATCACCGCCAGATCACCCCGCGACACCGCCAGAATATCGCCAAACAAAAACGCCGTGAGGTCCACCCGAACCCCGTGCAGGAACGACACCGCCACCAGCCCCAGCGCCAATGCGGAATGCGCCAAAACCCCCAGCGTGGTGTCCATCGCGTGGCCCCGCCGCGCCAATGTTGAAACCACCAGCGCCATCGCCAAGGCAACCAACAGAATCCCCAGATAAATCGGCAATGACGCCCCCAGCGCCAGCGCCACGCCCAGTATCGCCGCATGCGCCGTGGCGTCACCAAAATACGCCATCCGCCGCCAGACCACGAACGCGCCCAGCGGTCCTGTGGCCAGCGACAGGCCGACGCCTGCCAGCATCGCGCGGATCAGAAAATCATCCAGCATGGTCATGCCCCTCACCGGTGTGGTCCCCAGTATGATCATGGTCACACTGCTCCGCATGTGTATGCTGATACAACGCCATCGTGCCATGCGTTCCCGCGCCAAACAGCGCACGGTATTCCGGCGCTTCAGACACCACCGTCGGCGTGCCCTCGCAACAAATATGCCCGTTCAGACAGATCACCCGATCAGACGCCGACATCACCACATGCAAATCATGGCTAACCAACAGCACAGCACACCCCATTTCGCGCCGCACCTCCTCAAGCAGTTGATAAAATGCGGCAATTCCAGGCTGATCCAGCCCCTGTGTCGGCTCGTCCAGCATCAAAATATCAGGCCGCCCCAATAACGCCCGCGCCAACAACACCCGCTGGAATTGCCCGCCAGACAGGGCCACCAATTGACGCCCTTCAAATCCGGCCACCCCGACCCGTGCCAACATTGCAGCGATTTCATCTGCACTATGGCGCACTGGCAGCGACAGGAACCGGCGCACGGTCAGCGGCATATTCGCATCAAACGCCAAGCGTTGCGGCACATATCCAATACGCAGCCCCCCCTTGCGCGTAATGGTCCCCTCTGCGGGCTCCTTCGCCCCCAGCAGCGCCCGCAACAAGGTAGACTTCCCCGATCCGTTCGGCCCGATCACCGTCACAATCTCGCCGGCCTCGATCATCAGGTCTACGCCATGCAGCACCGTTGTCGCGCCGTAGCGCAGGCCGACCCCCTTCGCCGTAATCAGGCTCATTCCACGCACCTCGGGCACAGCCCCAGAACCTCGACATTCACCCGTTCCACAACGAAATCTGCCGCCAGTGCGGCCTGTTGCACGGCGGCCCGAACGTCCTGTGCCACAGCCTCGGCCACCGCATCACAACAGCGGCAAATCATAAACACCGGCGCATGGTCGGTCTCGGGGTGCATACAGGCCGCATAGGCATTCAAGCGTCTGATTTTGTGGGCAAACCCGTTCTCGACCAGAAAATCCAGCGCGCGGTATGCAACAGGCGGCTGATCACCAAACCCGTCCTGCGCCAGCCGCTCCAACACGTCATATGCCCCCATCGCGCGGTGGTTTTCCAACAGGATTTCCAGAGCGCGGCGTCGCACCGGAGTCAGGCGCAACCCGTCATCGCGGGCACATTGGTCGGCATAACCCAACACATCCCCTGTGCAGCACGCGTGGTCATGGTTGTGAAATGCAATTTGGTCCGGCACGGCATTTTACCTCTTGTTATGTTGTAACATGTTATAATATACAGTCTTCGCATCCTGCAAGAGGTTTTCCAATAATGCTACGTATACTGTCAATATTCCTGCTGCTTATCGCCCAGCCTGCCCACGCCGACGTGCCAAAGGTGGTCACCGATATCCCCGCTGTTCATTCGTTGGTGGTGCAGGTGATGGATGGCGTCAGTACACCCGACATCCTGCTAACTCAGGGATCAGACCCGCATGATTTCCAGCTGCGCCCGTCGCAAGCCCGCGCCCTATCGCAAGCAGATTTCGTGTTCTGGATCGGCCCCGCACTGACCCCGTGGCTGGATCGCGCGATCAAAGGCGTTGGGGTCAAAGGCACGTCGGTTGCATTGCTGGATTATTCCCTCAACAATTCCGACCCACACGCATGGCTTGACCCGCAAAATGCGGTCCTCTGGCTTGATGTGATCGCCAATGAACTCGCTGCATTCGACCCAGACAACGCCACCACATATAGGCGCAATGCCGTCATCGCCCGCGTGTCTATTTCCGAAATGTCAGCCGACGTGCATCAGATCCTAGCCCCAATCCGCGGCATCCCGATCATCGTATTTCATGACGCCTATAGCCACTTCGCCGACCGCTTTGATATCAACATCGCAGGTAGCATCCGCCTCGGCGATGCCGCCAGCCCTGGGGCCGCCCATTTGGCACAACTGCGCACCCTGATCGCACAACACGCCATTGGCTGCGCCTTTGGCGAGGCAGACCATGACCCCGCCTTATTGCAAAACATGTTTGAAGGCACCGGCATCCCCGTAGGCACGCTTGATCCTATCGGCACCACGTTTGAATACGGCCCTGAATTGTATAATACGCTGATCCGAAATCTGGCGGTCGAGATCGCGCAGTGCCAACGCGAATAACCACACCCACTTTCCCATTCTTCTTGCCATAAATACCTGCGCCGCAGGCAAACGCGCTTTGGCCCGCAGGGTCAAAGCGCTCGGGCGACGCCGTCAGGCGGCGCAACCCTTTCTAACAGGATCACCCGCCCGTTGCCGCCCGATACCACGCCACCAACACCGCTCGGTCCTCGGCTGCCAGATAGGACGCACTTGGCGGCGGCATCGCATGTGTCACACCGGCCTGCAAATATATCCGCTTGGCTTCAAACGCCACCTGCGCCTCGGTCTCCAGATGCACCCCCCTGGGCGCCCATGGAATACCGTCATACCCCGGCTCGGCCCCGTGGCACATCGAACAATTGCCAACCACAATATCATACGCATCCTCAAACCCGTCCGCATCAACAAACCGCTGGATGGACGGAGCAAGAGCTGCCTCGTCCCCATCCTCTGCAACCGTCGCCGTCAAAGTCGACAACCAGATGATCACCAAAAACAAAACCGTGGTGGCTGCCCATGTCCACATCGGCTTGCCTTTGCGCGCATGGGTCGAGTTGAAATAATGCCTGATGGTCACGCCCATCAAAAACACCAGACTGGCGATCAGCCAGTTATATTGCGAGGCGAACGCCAGCGGATAATGGTTAGACAGCATCAGGAAAATCACCGGCAAGGTCAGGTAATTATTGTGGGTCGAACGCTGCTTGGCAATCTTGCCATACTTCGGATCAGGGGTGCGGCCTTCGCGCAAATCCGCCACCACAATGCGCTGGTTCGGCATGATGATCACAAACACATTCGCCGTCATAATGGTGGCGGTGAACGCTCCCAGATGCAGCAGCGCCGCGCGCCCTGTAAACACTTGCGTATAACCCCACGCCATCGCCACAAGGATGATATACAGCAGCACCATCAGCCGCGTGTTATCCTCGCCAAATTTGCTTTTGCAGATCAAATCGTAAATCACCCAGCCGAACGCCAGTGACCCCAGCGAAATCAAAATCGCCTGCCAGACTGGAATATCCAGCACATTCGGGTCCACCAGATACAGCTCGGCCCCCATGTAATAGACCAGTATCAGCATGGCAAAACCCGACAGCCAAGTCGTATAACTCTCCCATTTGAACCAGATCAGATGTTCGGGCAAACGGTCCGGCGCCACCAGATATTTCTGCACGTGGTAAAATCCGCCACCATGCACCTGCCATTCTTCGCCATGCACATTCTGCCTCCGGTCCGGCGACTGTTTCAGCCCCAGATCAAGCGCGATAAAATAAAATGACGATCCGATCCACGCGATACCGGTGATCACATGCACCCAGCGCACCGCAAATTCCAGCCAAGCCTCTAAAATCACATAATCCAAATCGCACCCTCCCGTTTTTTCTTAGGCTATACCAAAACCCTCTTTTTTGTTAATCCTTATAATAGCACATCACTTTCAAAGGAAAATTGATAATAACATGGCCTATGTGAACAATATCAAAATGTTCGTGCGGGTCTATGAACTTGGCTCGATGTCGGCGGCGGCACGCGATCAACGCACATCCCCTGCCGTAGCCTCAAACCGGATTTCCGAGCTGGAAAAACATCTGGGTGTGCGCCTGTTCAACCGCACCACACGCGCCCTGCAACCCACTGAAAACGGTAAGATTTTCTACAAAGGGGCACATAACATCCTTGCCGCGATTATCGACGCTGAAACCGACATTATTGACGCGGCACAAAACCCGCGCGGCACTGTCTTTATCGCCGCCCCTCTGGGTATCGGGCGGCGTTTTATCGCCCCCTTCGTGCCCGCTTTCAAAGCTGAATACCCGCAGATCGAAGTGCGCTTGCGCCTGTCGGACCGTTTGGTTGACGTCACCTCCGAGGGGCTGGATGTAGCATTTCACATGGGCCCGCTGGCCGACAGCACCCTGAAAATGCGCTCCATTGCCGACTGCCCGCGCCTGCTCTGTGCTGCCCCCGACTATATCGCGGCGCACGGAAATCCGCACGATGGAGAGGCTCTAATTCACGACAACCACGCCTGCCTGAACCTGCGCTATCCCGGCGCACAGGAATTCCAGTGGGCGCTGCAAACACCGGACGGGGTAAAGCGCTATGACGTCTCAGGCCCGTTTGAATCCGATGATGGCGATGTTCTAACCGAATGGGCCTTGCAAGGGCATGGCATCATCTTGAAACCTGTGTTCGAGATTGCCGAACATCTGCGGGGCGGCGCGTTGGTTCCCGTTGCCACAGCCACACCACCACTGGCCACGCAACTGGTCTGCCTGCATCCGCCGCATAAACTGAAAGACACCAAGGTGCAGTTGTTCGTTGATTTTGTCACCAAGCGGTGCAAGGCGGAAATGGCGCGGCAGGCAGAGGGGCTTTAGCTGCCTCGATACGTCGAATACCCAAATGGCGACAGCAGCAGCGGCACATGGTAGTGGCTATCTTCCTCACTGATACCAAACCGGATCGGGATCACATCCAGAAACCGCGGCTCCTCGGCTGGAGTGCCGATCAAATCCAGATACGCCCCCGCGTGGAACACCAGCTCGTAAGTGCCAATGGCAAACTCATCCGCAGGTAATATCTGGCCATCGGTGCGCCCATCCTCATTGGTGGTCAGGCTGCGGATATGGGCGCGGCTATCGCCCTCGATCCGGTACAGATCAATCGCCATCCCCGCCGCCGGCTTGCCCCGCGCCGTGTCCAAAA
>JAFLKA010000275.1 GCA_022712735.1 Marinosulfonomonas sp.
ACGCAAACATCTGGCACGAAGGTATATTCCCTATCGAGGACAGTCAGCGGTTTATTGACCGGCAAGGCAAAGTCCACGCCCGCGTCAGCTGTGACATCGGTCAGGAATTCGGCGTTTACCTTGCCTGCCCGCTAAGTGCCGACAAAATTCAAAACGGTTAGGATACAAAATTTAGCAGGACACGGTATTCCTGATCGCAAGGCCGCGGTGTGGGTAAGGTCGGCAGATGATATCAACTGCAACAAACTCTTGATATGGTATGGTATGGTTCATCACAGTTGAAGCATTCATTATAGCCTGCATCATTGCGGCAATAATACAACGTGCGGCATGTAGCCGTTAGCTCTGAAGTGCTATCGCCTAGCGGTTGAGTTAAAAGTTGCAAATATCAACTTTTCCCTGTAAAAAGGGGTGCGTGCGAAGTGACTAGTAAACTGTTTGGGGGTTCAATGTATACTTTTCTTCTGGGTCTTTCGCGACCAGTCAAACGTGTTTTGTTGCTATCAGTAGATGCAATCCTGCTTCCGTTCAGCCTTTACGTAGCCTTTGCGCTGCGGTTTGGCACCCCGACACCGTTAACTATGGTTCAAGATTCCTGGGCGTTATTTCCCGCCCTTACCCTTGTTGGAGTGGTGATCTGTTATCTGGTTGGGCAGCACCGGATTAAACTACATTCATTCGAAAGCCGTGCAATTTCTCGGATTGCATTTTGTGCTGGCCTGGTAAGCGTATCGGCCATTGTGGTCAGTTACCTCTTGGGTGTGGCCGCACCGCGGTCTGTGCCGCTAATTTTTGGAATCGTTTTTTTCCTGTCCACCATTTTGGCCCGGTTAAGCGCTCTGGCAATTTTGGCAGTTCTTGCAGGCCGTAAGACTGGTATGGCACCCGTAGCGATTTACGGGGCGGGGGCTGCTGGTATCCAACTGGTGTCAGCCCTGCGCCAGTCCCACGAGGTCAGGCCTGTGGTGTTTGTTGATGATAACCCGTCACTTCGCGGGTTGATTGTGTCGGGATTGACGGTCGTAAGCCCTAACAAATTGCCGGATATGGTGGCAAACGGGCGGATTGAAAAAATATTGTTAGCAATGCCATCTGTATCGCAAACGCGCCTGAATGCCAAAATTGCTGATCTGTCTGAACTGGATTGCGAGGTGCAGATATTGCCCTCATATGTAGATATGATCGCTGGCAAGGGCGCAGACACGAATCTGCGCACGGTGACACCGGATGAATTGCTGGGGCGTGACAAGGTTGAACTGGATACACCGGATATAGCCAAAATCTATGCAGGTCGGGTGGTTATGGTGACTGGCGCGGGGGGGTCTATTGGATCTGAATTGTGCCGCCAGCTTATTATTTGCCGTCCTGCCCATATTGTGCTGTTTGAACAAGGTGAGTTTGCGCTTTACCAGATTGACCGCGATTTGCGGCCAATGGCCGAAGCCGCAGGGATCAAGGTAACAACGCGCCTTGGTTCAGTGACCAACCCACCGCGTGTTGCCAGCGTTCTGACCGATGAAAACGTTGAAATTGTTTTACATGCCGCGGCCTATAAACATGTTCCGATTGTCGAAGAGAACGAGCTTGAGGGCGCACGTAACAACGTCTTGGGCACACATATAGTTGCCGAGGCCGCACAGGCCGCTGGCGTCGAGCGGTTTATTCTGATTTCAACCGACAAAGCAGTGCGGCCGACCAATATCATGGGTGCGACCAAACGCATGGCCGAACTGGTGATACAGGATTTCCAAACCCGCAGCCCCCACACCAAATTTGCCATGGTGCGGTTTGGCAATGTTCTGGGGTCTTCAGGATCGGTGCTGCCATTGTTTGAGCGCCAGATACGCGCAGGCGGACCAGTCACAGTGACCCACTCAGAAGTGACCCGGTTCTTTATGACCATTCCCGAGGCTTCGCGGTTGGTACTGCTGGCTGGGGCCTATGCCGAAGGGGGTGATGTTTTTGTCCTGAAGATGGGCGAGCCGGTGAAAATCATCGACATCGCCCGCCGGATGATTGCGATGTCAGGTCGGTCCGTCAAAGAAAATGGCAAGGGCGATATTGAAATTCAGGTCTCTGGCCTGCGCCCGGGTGAAAAACTGTATGAAGAGTTATTGATTAATAATGATAGCTTGCGGGGGACCCCACACGAAAAAATCATGCGCGCCAAAGAAGCGATGCTGTCACAGATTGAAGTGGCCTCGATGCTGCGTGAATTACGCGACATATTGGAACGTGGTGACCGCAACGCGATACGCGGGCTCGTTACACGACGCGTCGAAGGCTACCATTTGCAGAAAAATGTTAGTGCGGGTTAAGGGCGGATCGCTCGACGCAGGCACATAGATGTCAGGTCATGAAATCAGAAGTTTTTAATGGAGTGGGTAGGTAACAGTTCACACTTTTTATTTGGGAGTGGACGCATCGGCACTTGTAACCTGCACCCATATCCTGAAAAACAGAGAGAATTATACCTTGGGGGTAATATGTTTAAGCGTCCACTTTTTGGGATACTATTGTTGATACTGGGCGGCTGCGGCGCTGCCTATATTACACCAAAAGTAATCGCTGACGATGATCGAATCCAAGTACTCTCGCTGACCGCCGAGAGTGTGTTGGTCGCCAATCGCTCTTCATACGAGCCCAAACAATTACCTGCAGGGTTCTTCCAGAATGCTGGCGGAGCGGCAGGGGCTCGTAGTGTTTCGGCAGCTCCCCTGCCCAGCCTGAATGAGCAATTGCGCCCACCCCAAGCCATTACCCGTGCGCCGCCTGCGGCCACCCCAGGGCCCTACCAACTGGGCGTTGGCGATGTGGTTCTAATCGCCACAAAATCGGCTGGGTCCACTATTGAAGAGTTGAGCGGCCTTTTGGCAGCACAGAACCGGCGCCAAGGCTATACAGTGCAGGATGACGGGGCGATTGCTATTCCCGATGTCGGGCGTATCCAGCTCGGTGGATTAACACTGGAAGAGGCCGAGGCCGAAGTGTTCCAGAAACTGGTTGAAAACCAAGTTGACCCATCGTTTAGCCTAGAGATAGCAGCGTTCAATTCCAAGCGCGTGACAATCGGCGGGGCGGTTGGAAAACCAATAATTGCGCCCATTACGCTGGTTCCGCTTTATCTTGACGAGGCTTTGTCTCAAGCAGGTGGCGTGGATTCCAGTGATCCCGATTTTGTAACGATCAGGCTCTATCGTGACGGGGCTCTTTACCAGTTTCCGCTGAATGAGTTTCGCCGCCAGCAAAAATTGCAAAAAACACGCCTGATCGCCGGTGACAGCATTTATGTCGATACAGAATTTGAGCTTGGCAAGGCGCAGGCCTATTTTGCTGAACAAATCACGCTGGCTGATTTTCGCCGGCAAGGCCGGACACAAGCATTGGACGAGTTGAATACAGAAATCACCCTTCGCCGCGCTGCCCTGACTGAAACACGTGATAATTACCAGTCTCGCATCGATCTGGATGCCGTAGATCGCGATTATGTCTACCTGACAGGTGAAGTCACCAAACCAGGCCGTTTCGCTATGCCGTTCGGTCGCAAAGCCACACTGGCAGATGCGCTGTATAGTGATGGCGGGTTTTCTGCTGAAACTGGGAACCCAGCGCAAATCTACGTGTTGCGAGGATCGCCTGATCCGGCCGATATAGGCGCTGTAACAGCGTGGCACCTGGACGCCAGCAATGCGGTCAATCTAATTGTCGCTACCCGTATGGAGATGCGGCCCAACGATGTTATTTTCATTGCCGAACAGCCAATCACCCGCTGGAACCGTGCAGTACAGCAGTTTGTGCCGACATTGATCTCGACAGGGGCTGCGGCAGTATCAAATTGAATGTTCCGCCAACAAGGCGGAACCGCCGTGGTGTTGCAGCTTAATCAGGTCAGAGAGCGCACAAGTAGGGATTCCTAAGGGGGTATGAAATAATTTCTCACGATCTTTTACTCAGATCGAGGGTGCCATGCCTGATACATCTACAAACCTGTCCTTGCCATTTATTCAGCCATCACAAGCCCAAAAGCATGTGACCCACAATGAGGGGATGCGTCGCCTTGATGCGCTGGTTCAACTCAGTGTTTTGTCCGCAACACAAACGGCCCCTCCCGGGACGCCACAGGATGGGGATCGCTATATTTTACCGTCTGGCGCGACAGCGGGTTGGGCTGGGCAAGACGGAGCATTGGCCAGCTTTGAAGAGAACTCTTGGGTGTTTTATATCCCTCAAACCGGGTGGAGCACATGGGTTGAGGATGTTGCAGAACACCAGGTTTTTGATGGCACGGACTGGGTTGTCAGCTATGGCTTACCTGATTTTCAGAACCTTGATCATCTGGGGGTGGCCACCACGGCGGATGCGACCAACCGCCTAGCGGTTTCATCACCCGCAACTTTGCTGACCCACGCGGGGGCAGGGCACCAGTTAAAGATGAACAAGGCAGGGGTAGGCGATACGGCCAGCCTGTTGTTTCAGACCAACTGGTCGGGGCGCGCTGAAATGGGTACCACCGGATCGGATAATTTTGAAATTAAAGTCAGTGATGACGGAGCAACATTTCGTCAGTCTCTGGTTGCGGACGCGACCACTGGGCGGGTCAGTTTCCCTTCAGGGGTAGAGGGGGTGGCCCCAAGCGAGTTTGGGGATAGTCCGCTAATCACAACCGGGTATTCGGCGGCCAAAGGCGTGGATCTGGTGGCCAACAGCACCGGGTTATTGGGCAATGCCTATAATTATCCAGCGGCCTTTACATATGATCCGGCCGTTACCCCAAACTTGCCTGCCAGTTTTTACTTTGATGGATACTATCCAGGGCTCACAACTCTGGATGAAACCATCGCTGTTGATCCCAATCAGGTTTATCGTCTTAGGTCATATTTACGTCAAGAAGGACTGGCCGGTGACTGGAGCGCCTATACGAATGAAGAACGTCACCAGCACTATATGGGCCTTTTGTGTTTTGATGCTGATGGCCACACAATAGATGCCCCTCAGCATATGCGTTACAAGCAAGGGGGAATAGAAAGTATGACCAGCCTTGCTGCGCCATTGAGCCCCGGCGATACTGTTGTTCATCTGGCAGATGCTAGCGGCTGGAATGATACTTCGACGGCCACCTATCATCGTGGAATAATCGTTTTTGGATACCGTAACAGTGGTGGCCAAGCCTATAGTCATTATAGCCGGATTGTAGCCTTTGATCTGTTTGACCTTGGCCAAGTGGACAAAACGGCCAATACGGTGACGCTAAAAGCGCCTTGGCCCGCCAG
>JAFLKA010000043.1 GCA_022712735.1 Marinosulfonomonas sp.
TCAGGCGAGCACAGCCGCTCACATGCCGCGGCAGCGCTCTCCATTGCGGTATAATGCAACACCACCATATCGGGCAGCGCGCCATCGCGGCGCGGCCCGAAATTAGGCGACGGGTGCGGGGTGATGATCACCCCCCTACCCTCTAGCCGGCTTTGGCGTTGCGAAACGGTTGTGGATCCCATGAGCAGGCAAAACCGTCGCCATCAGGGTCCAGACCTTTGCGATCTTTTTGCGGTCCACCGCTTTGTAAAAATTCGGCCTGCGCCAAATCAGGTGACGGGTATTTCAGGCAGTTTTTGGTAAACCGCGACTGGGCAAACACCTTGGAGCGTCGGTATTGTGCTTCACCAACACGATTGGTTGTCGAGAGCGCAAACTCGACCACACTGGCCCCGCGTCCACCGCTGCCTGTCGGCACGGCTGTTGGCTGAATCTGGACGTATTGTGCCCGCTGTTGCTCCAGCCGTTCACGGTCGCTTTCAATCGATTCACGGCCCGCAACGGCATCAAAATCCTGCTCGTCCGAAATGGCCACATTATTGGGGTTGGCCGCGGGCGTTGCCGCCTGTTGCGTTTGCGCTGGTGGTGGCGTTGTTGTTGTCGTTGTTGTTGTTGTCGTTGTAACCGTTTCGCCAGATATAGCATTGCTCGGTGGCGCTGTTTGGCCGCGCAATTCGGCCTCGCGTGCCGCCCGCTGTTGCTCATAGCTGGGATAACCGCCAAACCCGACACCGCCGCCGGAATCAGGCACCTTTGGATCACAAGCCCCGAGGGCCAGCACCATTATGGCTGGAACATATAACCGCATCGAATTACCCTTTTCCTTTTTAGTCTTCACGCTGACTACCACCATTTTGACGGTTTGGAAACAAAACCGGCAGCGGTCTCAAGTGCATAGGCAACATTCAGCAAATCGCCTTCTTCCCACGGGCGACCAATCAGTTGCAGCCCCAATGGCAAGCCCTGTTTGTCCAGCCCCGCCGGAACCGAGATGCCGGGCAAGCCCGCAAGGTTCACCGTGACGGTGAACACATCGTTCAAATACATCTGCACCGGATCGGCATCGGCCATTTCGCCAAGGCCGAACGCAGCGGAGGGTGTGGCCGGTGTCAGGATCGCGTCGATGCCCGCGTCAAACACTTGTTCAAAGTCGCGCTTGATCAGGGTGCGCACCTTGCGGGCGCGGTTGTAGTAGGCGTCGTAGAAACCAGCCGACAGCACATAAGTGCCGATCATCACGCGGCGCTGCACTTCGGGGCCAAAGCCCTCAGCGCGGGTTTTTGCATACATGTCGTCGATGCCATCACCCGCGGCCAATGTGGCGCGGTGTCCGTAGCGCACCCCGTCATAGCGGGCCAGATTGGAGGAGGCCTCGGCAGGGGCAATCACGTAATAGGCAGGCAGCGCGTATTTGGTGTGCGGCAATGTGATGTCGACGATCTCGGCACCGGCGTCTTTGAGCATGACGGTGCCATCGGCCCAAAGCTTTTCGATCTCCGACGGAATACCCTCCATGTGGTATTCCTTTGGAATGCCTATCTTTTTGCCTCGGATGTCACCGGTAAGCGCGGCTTCGAAATCCGGCACGGCCAGATCGGCGCTGGTCGAATCCTTGGCGTCATGACCTGCCATCGCCTCTAGCATGATAGCCGCATCACGCACCGATTTGGTCATTGGGCCAGCCTGATCCAAGGACGAGGCAAACGCCACCACACCCCAGCGCGAACAGCGCCCGTAGGTGGGTTTGATGCCGGTGATGCCGACAAAAGCGGCGGGTTGGCGGATCGAGCCACCGGTATCGGTACCGGTTGCGCCAAGGCACAAATCGGCGGCCACGGCGGCGGCAGACCCGCCCGACGAGCCACCCGGTGTCAGGTCTGATGTGTCATTGCCACGGCGCCACGGGTTGACCACATCGCCATAGGTTGACGTTTCGTTCGATGAGCCCATGGCGAACTCGTCCATGTTCAGTTTGCCCAGCATGACCGCACCTGAATCCCAAAGCTGCTGGGTAATCGTGCTCTCGTATTCCGGCTTGAACCCGTCCAGAATGGCAGACCCTGCCTGCGAGGCCACACCTTTGGTGCAGAACAAATCCTTGATGCCCAGCGGGATGCCGCACATGGCGGGGGCGTCGCCTGATTTCAGCCGCGCATCGGCGGCTTTGGCCTGATCACGGGATATTTCAGGGGTGTTGTGAACGAAGGCATTCAAGGCGTTGGAACCCTCGATTGCTGTCAGACAGCTTTCGGTCAGTTCCAACGCGGTGATGTCACCAGCGCGCAAACGGTCGCGGGCGTCCGAAATGGTCAGGGCGTTCAGGTCAGTCATATCAGCTACTCCACCACTTTGGGCACGGCGAAAAAGCCCTCGCGGGCGTCCGGTGCGTTGGCGAGGATTTTGTCCTGCTGGTAGCCGTCCGTCACTATATCTTCTCGGCGTTTCAGTCGCGCAGGTGTGACGGATGTCATCGGCTCGACACCTTCGACATCAACCTCGTTCAACTGTTCGATGAAGCCAAGGATGGCGTTGAATTCTTCGGCAAGCGCTGGCAGTGCTGCGTCCGCAACCCTGATACGGGCCAGATGCGCCACGCGGGCGGCGGTTTCCTTGTCGATAGACATCACGGGCCTTTCGGTTAATCAGTTTGGAATTGCTTTAGCGGGGTGCGGCGCGGGTCGCAAGGCTGTGGTTGATTTCGCCGCTGGTTTTTATGGCGAGGGGGGAGCCTCCGGCAGAGATATTTAGGAAAAGAAGAAGATCAGGGGCGGCGTGATTTGAAGAAGGCTTTGAGCAGGGTCTCGGATTCTGCCGCGTTGATGCCGTCGTAGATTTCCGGCACGTGATGCGCTTGGGGATGGGTGAAGATACGCGGGCCTTGGCTGATGCCGC
>JAFLKA010000462.1 GCA_022712735.1 Marinosulfonomonas sp.
GCAAAGTGTTCAAAGAGGTGCTGCCGATTGTGGCCAAACATATGCTGGGGCATATGGCGGACAACGGGATTGCGCCGGAAGATTTGCGCCGGATGTGGCTGCATCAGGCCAATAAGGCGATGAATGATTTTATTGGCAAAAAGGTGCTGGGACGGGTGCCCGAAGCGGGCGAGCAGCCGAACATTCTGCAGGATTATGCCAACACATCGTCGGCGGGGTCGATCATCGCGTTTTCCAAATTCTCGGATGATTTCGAGAGTGGGGATCTGGGGATTATCTGTTCGTTCGGGGCGGGGTATTCGGTGGGGTCGGTGATTGTGAAAAAGGCGTGATTTTGGCTATATGAATTGCATATGATTAGCATATGAATTCCATATGACTCTTTTTTCCGAAGAGATCGAGCCGTTTGACCCTAATACCCCGCAAAACAAAAGCCCCCGCAGTTTGCGAGGGCTTTGTTTATTTCCGGGTCACCGAGGCGACAAAACTGGTAGATTAGTATTTGCCCATTTCCAATGGCATCTTGTGCAGATCGCCACGGGACAGGCCGATGTCGTTCATTTGGGAGTCCGACAGGCGGGCCAAGGCGACTTTGGTCACGCGCTCGGCGTTCCATGTCACAATCGCGGATTTGATCATGGCCAGCTTGCTGGTCACTTGGGTGAATGTGCGGGCCCCGAAAGGCACTGATTTCGATACAAAGGTGTTAGCCATTTTGCGCTTCCTATTTTGTTTAAGGGGCCGACAGTATGTCAGTCTCTGAAGCTTCACTTAGGATCGGAATCACGTTTCCACAATTGCTCGTTTGGCATTGCCGCTATGCAGTGGCTGCATAGGTCGGCAATGCCAGTTGGGTTTGGGGTAGGGGTTACTCCACCCAGCCGCTCACCGATTTCACTTCGAGGAAATCATCCAGTCCCCAGACGCCGCCTTCGCGGCCTGAACCGGACTGTTTGTAGCCACCGAACGGAGCACCCGCGCCACGGGATGTGCCGTTGATTTCGACCATGCCGGAACGCAAGGCGCGGGCGGCACGGTTGGCCTTGGCGTGGTCGGTGGTCTGGACGTAGTTGGTCAGGCCATAGAGGGTGTCGTTGGCCATCGCCAGTGCTTCTTCCTCGGTGTCAAATGGGATGATCGACAGCACGGGGCCAAAGATTTCCTGCTGGGCAATCGCCATGTCGTTACTCACATCGGCGAATACCGTGGGGCGGACGTAGTAGCCGCGGTTCATCCCGTCGGGGCGGCCTAAGCCACCGGCGACGAGGCGCGCGCCCTCGTCAATGCCGACCTGAATCATGCCCTGGATTTTGTTGTATTGCAATTCAGATACCACGGGGCCGATGTGACGGCCCTCGACGTCTGCGGGGCCGACTTGGGTCGCGTTTGCGACTTCTGCGGCGGTTTTGACGGCGGCGTCATAGATCGAGCGTTCCACCATCATCCGCGTCGGGGCGTTACAGGATTGGCCGGAGTTTTGCATGCAGTGCAGCACGCCACGTTTCACCGCTTTTTCATCGGCGTCGGCATAGATGATGTTGGCCCCTTTGCCGCCCAGTTCAAGCGAGACGCGTTTGACGGTATCAGCGGCGGCTTTGGTAATGAGCGAGCCCGCGCGGGTCGAGCCGGTGAAGGAGACCATATCGACATCGGGGTGGACCGAGAGCTGTGTGCCGACCCCGACGCCATCACCGTTCACCATGTTGTAAACGCCAGCGGGGAAACCTACCGCATCGACGATTTCGGTGAACACGATGGACGATAGCGGTGCGATTTCAGAGGGTTTCAGCACCATGGTGCAGCCAGCGGCCATGGCGGGGATGCATTTCAGGGTGACCTGGTTCATTGGCCAGTTCCACGGGGTGATCATGGCGGTGACGCCGATCGGTTCCATCAGGATGCGGTCATCAGGGGCGTCGCTGCGCAGCATGCGGTCGAATTTGAAATCCTTATAGACCTCGATGAAGTTGGCAATGTGCCAGCTGCCGGCACCCACTTGCGAGGTTTTGGACAGATCGATAGGGGCGCCCATCTCAACCGACATCGCCTCGGCCAGATCGCCGGAGCGTTTGTTATATTCTTCCAACAGTGCCTCAAGCAGGGCCAGTTTATCGGCCTGCGGCACAGCGGCCCATGCGGGGAAGGCGGCCTTGGCGGCGGCAACGGCGGCGTCTGTGTCGGCTTGGGAACCCAGCGAGATGGTGGCGCAGACTTCCTCGTTCGACGGATTAATCACGTCGAAATCATTCGGGGTGATTGGGGCGACCCATTGGCCGTTGATGTAAAAGTTGCGGGTGTTGGTCATGCGAGCCTCCTGATGTGTTTCGTGCGCAGCCTGTCACTGCTGCTGAGTCGGGGCAAGGGGGTGCGGGAAATCTATTGTATCGGGACAATAATCCCGTAGGCTGGTTTGGCCTGTAGTTGAAACGAGTGGATTTATTATGCCTGTCCTTATTGCAATCGCTGGTCTGCTTGTCGGGGCTTTGATCTGGTATAATCGGATGAAACAGGCGGGGCATATTGCCGGTGAGTTGAAGGATGCGGCCAATGATGTGCGTCTGGCGGCGCGGCGGTTCGGGTTCAAGCGGCGCTCCAACGTGTATCCGATAGATGCGCTGGATGACGCGCGGCTAGCGGCGGCGGGGATAGTGGCGGCGACGGCGCAGATGGACAGCTTGTGGGACCAGAGCATGTCGGACGCAATGGTGCAGCAAGCGCAATCAGTGTTTGACGTGGCGCTGGACGAGGCCGAGGAGATCGTGGTGTTTGCCCGTTGGATTGCTCCCTCTCGTGCATTGCTGCGCAATACCCTGCCGGGCAATGGACCAGGGCAGCAACCCGCACGAGGCCGTGCGCCGGATGACCAAACGCCTGAAAGCTTTGGCGGGGCGTGACGCGATGGCGGACACCGTGCAGATAATCCGTGGTGTTTCGGGGCGGGGAGGACGCACGTTAAGCCGCGATGCTAAGGACGCGATTGAAACGGTGGAGCGGGTGTTGAAAACGGTCTGAAACCGCCGTGCGGCAACGTGTCCTGTGTTGTGGGCTGGTAGTTTCCAAGCTGTAACTTATATCCATTCTAAGTTGCAAAGAGAGCGACTAGAGAATTCACAGCATCAAAAGGAACAGGACTATGGGTTTAAGGATCAATGACATTGCCCCCGATTTCACAGCGGAATCGTCCGAGGGCACGATTAATTTTCATGATTGGGTTGGTGATAGCTACGCGATCTTGTTTTCGCACCCCAAGGATTTTACGCCGGTTTGTACCACTGAATTTGGCGCAGTAACACAGCTGGCAGAAGAGTTCGCGGCACGTGGGGCCAAGCCGATTGGCGTGTCGGTCGATAGCGTTGAGGAACACATCAAATGGAAAAGTGATGTGGAAGGATTTTCCGGTGCGCCGATGACATTCCCCATTCTGGACGACACCAGCCTGAACATTGCCAAGCTGTACGATATGCTGCCCGCCGAGGCGTATCTGGCCGATGGCCGCACGCCAGCGGATTCCGCCACGGTGCGCACGACGTTCATCATCGGGCCGGACAAGAAAATCCGCGCGATGATCATTTATCCGATGACGGTGGGGCGGAATTTTGATGAAATTCTGCGCGCTCTGGATGCGATCCAGTTGACGGATGGTGCGCCTGTGGCGACGCCTGCGAACTGGCAGGTCGGCGATGATGTGATCGTGGTGACGTCGCTGGATGATGACGAGGCGCGGGCGCGGTTTGGCGAGATCGACATCAAGCTGCCGTATCTGCGGATGGCGAAATCGCCGAAGTAGGGTAGCCAACCAAGTCAGGAAAGGCCTCAGTGTATGACTGGGGCCTTCTTTTCAGTCTGCGTCGCGAACGATTTCAAGTAAAGGTTCGAAGGAATACATGGCGGGGCGGGGACCCGAAGAGGGAGCGATTTGCATCAGTAGGCCAGCATCTTGCAACTTGCGACTGATGATTGATGCTGTTTGTGAGGGGATGCCTGCTTTGCTGGTGAACTGGTTGTTCCGAAATACTGGATTGGCAAAAACAAAATCCACTGCATTGATCGACCACTGGGAATTCAGTTCATCGCGGAACCGATCTTTCATTTCCTCATACAGTGCAAAAATCAGTGAAGCCGTTTCTATATTGCGTTCTGCTTGCGTATTTAATGCATCCAGAAAGAATAGACACCATTCCGTCCAGTCTCCATTCGCCGAAACCGCACGCATAAGATCGACGTATTCATCGCGAGCATCCTCAAAGAATGCACTAACATAGAAATGTGGAGCTTTGATCAGCTTGTAGTCCCATAGCATCAAGGTAATCAGCATCCGGCCCACCCGCCCGTTCCCATCCTTGAATGGGTGAAGTGCTTCAAATTCGATATGGGAGATTGCGGTTTTCAGTAGAGGGGTCATTGGGTTCGATTCGCCGAACTCAAACAGTTGGTCCATTCCTGACGCCAATTGTTCAGGGCTGATAGGGATGAACGAGATAGATTTGCGGCGTTTCTCGCCAATATAGTTTTGTTCGGTTTTATATGCGCCCGGATTTTTGCTGGCTCCGCGCCCAAAGGAAAGTAGCATTTGATGTGCCGTTCGGACTAGCCAGTTGGATATACTGCGCCCACCCTCCATTTCACTTTGAATGCGTTGCATTGCTCGAGCATATAGCAAGGTTTCAACTGCTTCGGAGCGGCCTCTTTGCAATGCGTCGGTGTCTCCTGATTGGGCATCAGCTTCAATCTGCAGGATTTCGTCTAGTGTTGAAATGGTACCTTCCATCCTAGATGATACTACCGCCTCTTGTTGTCTGAGGGGGGCAAGTAAAATTTCACTGTTGTGCATCGTTTCTAGAGTCTGATCGTATCGGGCCAGTGATCCGGCCGTTTGTACCAAAGGATCAACCAGCCGTTCGTAATCCAGTGATTTTGGCGGGAATTCACCGTAATGGTAGACAACAGCGTTTGAAAGGTCTGGTTGTGACATGCGGCTTCCATTTGTATGTACTAGAGTGGCATTTCAATATGTTCTAGATGTATTGTATATACTGAATTATGCTAAAGCAAGTTAGTATATAGTGAAGTGCCGCTTTACTATATACAGGCGACTTTGATGATAGTGTGGTAAGTGCTAGTTCCTTTGATGATAGTAAAATGGGCTTTGGGCATACACAAAAAAGGCCCCGATGTTTCCATCGGGGCCTTTTCTAATTTCAGAGAAGTAAAGATTACTCTTTTTCTTCTGCGATCTCTTTGCCGCTGTCCTGATCTACCATTTTCATGGCCAGACGGACTTTGCCGCGATCATCAAAGCCGAGCAGTTTTACCCAGACTTCTTGACCTTCTTTCAGAACATCCGACGGATGGTTCAGGCGGCGGTTTTCGATTTGGGACACGTGGACCAACCCGTCGCGTTTGCCAAAGAAGTTCACGAAAGCGCCGAAATCGACGATTTTCACGACTTTGCCGCGATAGATCACGCCTTCTTCGGGCTCGGCCACGATGGCGTTGATCATCTCGTAGGCTTTGGCGATCTGATCGGCGTTGGCGGAGGCGATTTTGATCACACCGTCGTCGTCGATGTTGACCTTGGCGCCCGAGACTTCAACGATCTCGCGGATCACTTTGCCACCGGTGCCAATCACTTCGCGGATTTTGTCCGTCGGGATTTTCATGGTTTCAATGCGCGGTGCGTGGGCCGAGAATTCACCGGCTTCGGTCAGCGCGTTGGCCATTTCATCCAGAATGTGCAGACGGGCATCTTTGGCCTGGGCCAAAGCTTCGCTCATGATATCCGGTGTGATACCGCCAATCTTGATGTCCATTTGCAAGGATGTAATCCCAGCGGCGGTACCGGCCACTTTGAAGTCCATATCACCAAGGTGATCCTCGTCACCCAGAATATCGGTCAGGATGGCGTATTTGCCGCTGTCCTCAAGGATCAGACCCATCGCAACACCGGCGACCGGAGCCTTAAGCGGCACACCAGCGTCCATCATCGACAGCGAGCCGCCACAGACGGAAGCCATTGAAGAGGAGCCGTTGCTTTCGGTGATTTCCGACACAACGCGAATTGTGTAAGGGAAATCGGTTGCGGCAGGCAGAACAGCCTGCAACGCACGCCATGCCAGTTTGCCGTGGCCGATTTCACGACGTCCGGTGAAACCAAAGCGGCCAACTTCGCCAACCGAGTAGGGCGGGAAGTTATAGTGCAGCATGAAGTTGGAGCGATACATGCCTTGCAGCGCGTCGATCATTTGCTCGTCTTCGCCGGTGCCCAATGTGGTTACAACCAGACCTTGCGTTTCGCCGCGTGTGAACAGGGCAGAACCGTGGGTGCGGGGCAGAAGGCCGGTTTCCGAAACGATCGGGCGCACTGTTGTGGTGTCACGTCCGTCGATGCGTTTGCCGGTTTTCACAACGTCGCCGCGCAGGATCGAGGCTTCAAGGCCCTTCATCGCGGAGCCAAGGTTGGTATCTGCCAGTTCGTCCTCGTTCAAAGCTTCCTTGATCAGATCACGGGCGGCGGAAACGGCAGTCGTGCGTTCCTGCTTGTCAGTGATTTTGAAGGCTTTGCGCATGGCTTTGTCGCCAGCTTTTTTCACGGCCTTGGACAGTTTGGAATAATCAGGCGCTTGGTAGTCAAACGGCTCTTTGGCGCAATCTTCGGCGAAATCAATGATCAGGTCGATCACTGGCTGGATTTGGTCATGGGCGAATTTAACCGCGCCCAGCATTTCATCCTCGGACAGCTCGTATGCCTCGGATTCAACCATCATCACAGCGTCTTTGGTGCCGGCAACAACAAGGTCCAGACGTTGTTCTGGTTTGTTGCGCAGATCGTGCATGTCGTCGATTTCAGGGTTCAGCGTGTATTCGCCATCCTCGAAACCAACGCGACAAGCGGCGATTGGGCCCATGAAAGGTGCGCCTGAAATTGTCAGGGCAGCCGAGGCACCGATCATCGCGACCATGTCTGGGTCATTGACCAGATCGTGCGACAGCACGGTGCAGATCACGAGAACTTCGTTTTTGAAGCCGGGGACAAACAGCGGGCGGATCGGACGGTCGATCAGACGCGATGTTAGCGTTTCTTTTTCAGTCG
Source organism: Marinosulfonomonas sp. (assembly GCA_022712735.1). Next base: position 7,091 of record JAFLKA010000462.1, read on the forward strand.
GACGCGCTTCGCGTTTAAAGAAGCCACCCGGGATTTTACCGGCGGCATAATATTTTTCACCGTAGTGAACGGTCAGCGGAAAGAAATCCTGACCCGGTTTTTGCGACTTTGCAAACGTCACAGCACAGAGCACGCTAGTTTCGCCCAAGGTGGCGATTACGCAGCCGTCTGCCTGGCGGGCAATCTTGCCCGTTTCGAGTGTCAGCGTTTCTTCGCCCCACTCAATTGATTTTCTAGTTTCTTTGAACATGTCATTTCCTAATTTGGCCGCTTGGGGCGTATCCCCTTAGTTAGATTAGCGGGCCGATTACATACGGACCGTACGTCCGTGGCCTGTTTCAATTTGCTAATGCATTTCCGTTAGGCCCGACGGATTGCAGCATGGTAAAATGCAAGAAGCGCCCACAAAGGGGCGCAACTTGATGTTGTTAGCGGCGAAGGCCAAGGCGTTTGATCAGATCCTGATAACGCGCTTCGTCTTTGCTGCGGGCATAATCGAGCAATTTGCGGCGTGTTGCCACCAGACGCAAAAGACCACGGCGGGAATGGTTATCCTTTTTGTGGGTTTT
>JAFLKA010000483.1 GCA_022712735.1 Marinosulfonomonas sp.
CCGGCGGATGATCAAAAGTAACCATGCCGGTGGCCGTATCCACATCAAAATGGATCGCCTCCTGCAACAGATCTCCCTGAATACCCACCTTAACCGAGCCCGCTACAGGTTTGGTGATCGGGCGCACATAAATACCTTCCCCCGACGCATAGGTCTTGTTCAAAGCAAACGCCGCCGTCACCCCGTCACCAATCGCAAACACCTGATCCTCGAAATCGGGATCAACTGATGACTTGCCCGATTTGAAATCCGACCAGTCCTTCCAGCGAAACCCGAACAACTGACCCTGCCGCGCCTCGAAAAACGCAATCATCAGCTCCACATCATCCAGCGACCGCATGCCCAATCCCGCATCATAGCGGCGCCGCGAATGGGACCAGGGGGTGTTGCGCTCCTCGAACCCGTTGGCCAGCGTCACAACCTCTGTGCGGCGCTCAGGGCCGCCAACCGACCCAAAACTCAGATTGGCCGGAAACCTTATTTCATGAAAACCCATAGCACTGCCCTCCTAACGGTTACGTTGCCCGCGCCCCATAGCGCGTGCCAACTGTGCTGCAATCTGTCCCTGCGTGCGCTGGAACCCTTCGACATCAGGCGTGGAGATATTCATTGTGATGTTCACAGGCGCGGCCCCGCCGTTGGCCTCGACCCCCAAACGCCCATTCATCCCACGTGTCAGCGGCATAATCGCCTCAGGGCCAGCCTCGCCCATCAATCCGGTGCCACCGCGCATCGGAAACATCGTCGGCCCGCTGACAATCCCGCCATTGGCAAAGGGCATCACCCGGCCTTGGCTGAAACTACCGCCCTTCTCGAACAGAGAACCGCCACCAAACAGCCCGCTAACGCTGTTGGCAATCAAACCACCAAAATGCTTGGTCACCGGCGTGATCGCGGCACTGTACGACGCATTAACCATCGACTCCGCCAGCTTGCCCAAGGCATCCGACAATTTCAGCCCGTCAAACACCAACCCGTCAAAGGCCGATTTTAATCCGCGGCTGATACCTTTGGACAAAACATCAACCTCGCGGTTTGTGGTGGTCAGACCGTCCCGCATCTTGGCCAATTCACCATCAAAGGCCGCCGTCATCGTTGTGGCACTGCCCATCGTTGTCTCAAGGGCCGCGACCTGATCATCAAATCCGTCCAGCCCGTCCACTTCACTTGTCATGATCTTTCTCCATCTTGTCCGGAAACGCTTGCGCCAATTCCTCAAGCCGCGTGCGATTCATCGGCGCATCCGTTGCCCCCTCGCCCAGCATCAGCATTAATTCGGCCGGGGTCAGCCGCCAGAACTGGTCTGGCCGCAACCCAAGCCCGCGAAACCCCGCCCGCATCAACGCAGGCCAGTCAAATCCGTTCATGGTGCAGCAACATCCGGCATTGAGAACGCCCGCGCCAGCAGCTCTGCCGCCACCCGCGCCGCCTCGACCGGACCGCCGTCGATATCGGCTGACAGCATATCGCTCGCACGACCCTGCCAGCCCCCACCACGCAATCCGGCGACAATCAACGCCAGCACATCGCGGGTGCTGAACTGACCGCTTTCAAACCGCTCGACCATGCCAATCAACGTCCCTGTTTCCAAGGACGCCTCAAGCTCGGCCAAAGCCCCCAGCGTCAACTTGCAACTGTGCGCGACCCCGTCCAGCGTCAACGCTACTTCACCAGCCCAGGGGTTCGTCATGGCGCAACAGGTGTGAAGACCAGCGCACCGGCGGACGCCATGCTCAGCTCATAAGTTGCCTCGCCATTATAACTGCCGGAATATTCAATCGACGTCATCTGGAACGCGCCCTCGATGATGCCAAACTCAGGAATGATCACCTGAAAATTCGGCGTTTCACCGTCAAAAAATATCTGGCGTGCACGTTCGTCCGTGCCTGCATCCTTGAACACACCCGAGCCCGAAATCGACGCCGATTTCACGCCCGCGCCTGCCAGCAGTTCACGCCACCCGCCTTGGCTCTCCAAAGAGGTCACATCGACCGCCTCGGCATTAAAACTGATCCGCGTGGCCCGTAGCCCCACAATGGTCTCGAACAAACCACCACCGGTCATGTCGAGTTTAATCAAAAGGTCTTTGCCGTTTTGGGCACCCATAGCTGTCACTCCAATTTGTGTAAATTTGTCAGAACCGAGCGGTTCCTTTAGTTGTCTTCAACCCGCGCATGAAACCGCAGATCAATGCGCCGCGTTTCACCCGTGCCAACCCGCCGCGCCGTAGCGCGATCAAAGTTGATATAACAAAGGGCACCGCGCGACAGGACCAACTCGGCCCCCTGCAACGCGTCACTCACCGCCGCCCCGACCTGCTTGGCCACCTGAAACCCGGCCGCATCCGTAATCACGCTGATGGTGATCATATGCAGCGCACCAGATCCGGTCTTGTCCGACCGGTCCCGCACATCTTCAGGGCCAAGGCTCACGTATGTACCGACAATAGCCCCCGATGGTGCATTATCGTAAATCGCGGTGCCGACCAAAGCGGTCAACGCCGTGTCTCCCATCAAACGCTGATAGATCGCGGCCTGCAAAGCCGCCGAAACCCCGTAACTCATGACAACACCTCCTCATACGCAAAACAGGTCAGGTAATGCGCTTGCGGATCGCGCTCTGTCACCGCCTTGATCCGAAACAAACGCGTGCCTTCGCGAAACCGCTGGTCAGGTTTGGGACGCGACGGTGCACCCACAGGTGCCCCCCGCACAGTGATGCGATACGGAACACTTGAAACGGTGACAAACTCACCCGCCTTCTCGCTCCCAGCACCCGCTTTCACCTCGCCCCACATCTCGCCCAACGCCACCCAGCTCTCGGCAAACCCGCCGG
>JAFLKA010000524.1 GCA_022712735.1 Marinosulfonomonas sp.
GATGTAAGCAGCTGTATAGGTAGTGTCAATGTTACGCCCCCGCGTAACCCGATCTGAGGACAAATAGATGTTAAAACGCAATAATTTCTGGCTAACTGCGGCTCTGGTGACAGGATTGGCCATTCCAGCATGGGGTGCAGAGACCACCGCCGATACCGTTGTTGCCACTGTAAACGGGGTGGACATTACGGTTGGCCACATGATTGCAACCAAAACCGGGCTGCCGGAACAGTATCAATCCTTGCCTGACGACGTGTTGTTTGCGGGAATTTTGGAACAGTTGATCCAGCAAACCGTTCTTTCGCAATCGCTTGAGGGCGAACAATCTCGCGTCATCACCCTCTCTATCGAAAACGAGTTGCGCACAATGCGGGCCGGTGATGCGCTGGATGCCAAAATTGCCGAGGCGATCACCGATGAGGCAATACAGGCCGCATATAACGCCCGCTTTGCCGATGCAGAGCCAAGCACCGAATACAATGCCTCGCATATTCTGGTCGAAACCGAAGACGAGGCCAAAGAAATCCGCAAATTGCTGGACGAGGGTGCAAATTTCGCCGATTTAGCCAAGGAAAAATCGACAGGTCCATCCGGCGCCAATGGGGGTGAGTTGGGCTGGTTTGGTCTGGGCATGATGGTGAAACCATTCGAGGATGCGGTGATTTCAATGGAAACCGGCGATGTTTCAGACCCTGTGCAAACCCAATTCGGCTGGCACATCCTGATCCTGAATGAATCCCGCCGGATGGACGCGCCCAGCATTGATTCCGTTCGGGAGGAGCTGGAAGCAGAGATCCAGCAAGAGGCCGTTGAAGTTGCAATCACCGCCTTGACCGATGCAGCCACAATCACACGGGCAGAAGAGGGCAGCATTGACGCCTCGATGCTTAGCAATATCGGTCTGCTAGAAAACTAGGGGGCAACGCTGTGGCACATGTTTCACCTCTTGCGCCAAAAGGTGGGTTTCCTGACCTACCTGTCATCGATGGCGTCGCGTTTGCCACAGTCGAGGCTGGCGTGCGCTATAGCGGGCGCACCGATGTGATGCTGGCGCAGCTATGTGCCGGAACCACAATCGCCGGTGTGTTTACCAAGTCCGCAACACGGGCCGCCCCTGTGCTGGATTGTCAGGAAAAACTGGGGGGCGCGACGGATGGCGGGGCAGCGATTATCGTCAATTCCGGCAATGCCAACGCCTTTACCGGTAAAAACGGGCATGAGGCCGTCGCCTCTATCACCGAAGCGGTGGCGCAAATGCTGGATGTGCCGCAGGACCGCGTTTATTCATCGTCAACCGGTGTGATCGGCGAGGCATTGGCCCATGAACGTATCACCGCAAAGCTGGCCGAATTAAAAGACGGCCTTTCAGTCAGGCGCATTGCCGACGCCGCCGATGCCATCAGAACGACAGATACGTTTTCCAAGGGCGCATCGGCGCAGGTGAAAACCGACAGTGGTGTGATTAACATCGCGGGCATCGCCAAAGGCTCGGGCATGATCGCGCCCGATATGGCGACGATGCTGGTTTATATTTTCACTGACGCCACAATCGCCCAACCATTGTTGCAGGGCATGCTGTCCACGCTCGCGGATAAAACCTTCAACTGCATCACCGTGGACAGCGACACCTCTACGTCGGACACCCTGCTGCTGGCCGCCACGGGCACATCAGGCGCGGCCGAGGTTACCGAGGCACACGGGCCGTTTTATGACGCCCTACACAGCGTCATGCGTGATCTGGCGCATCAGGTTGTCAAAGACGGCGAAGGGGCGACCAAATTTGTCGAGGTGCGCATAACTGGTGCTGAAACAGACGCCGATGCGCATAAGATTGGCATGTCGATTGCCAATTCTCCGCTGGTGAAAACCGCTGTGGCTGGCGAGGACCCGAACTGGGGCCGCGTGGTGATGGCGGTGGGTAAATCCGGCGCCAAGGCCGACCGCGACCTGTTATCAATCCGGTTTGGCGATGTTGTGATCGCTGAAAAAGGCTGGGTTTCACCAGATTACAGCGAGGAAGATGCCGCCGAGCACATGAAGGGTGACGAGTTGCTGATTGCAGTCGATTTGGGCATTGGCAAAGGCGCGGCGACTGTCTGGACCTGTGATCTGACCCACGGCTACATCGAAATCAACGCGGATTACCGCTCGTGAAAACGCTGCTGGTTTCTGCGGTTGCCCTGATTGATCGTGACGGGCGGATTTTGCTGGCCCAGCGCCCCGAAGGTAAATCAATGGCCGGTCTGTGGGAATTTCCCGGCGGCAAGGTCGAAGTGGGCGAAACACCGGAAATCGCCCTGATCCGCGAGTTAGAGGAAGAACTGGGCATCAACACATGGTCCAGCTGCCTTGCCCCACTAAGTTTTGCCAGCCACAGTTACGATGATTTCCATCTGCTGATGCCCCTGTTCGCCTGCCGGAAATGGGAGGGAACACCACATCCAAAAGAGGGGCAGACCCTGAAATGGGTGCATGTGCGCGATCTGCGCAATTATCCAATGCCCCCCGCCGACATCCCGCTGATCCCGGTTTTGCGTGATTGGCTATAAAAATGGCCATTGTTTCAAAAATTGAAACAAATTGTAAACTAATTGGTGATTAATTATTTTTTGTTGTTAAGGTTCAGCTACAGTCCGCTTCAACCTGGGGAGGTTTAGGATAATGTTACGTACAATCGTGCTCGGTAGTTGTGTTTTCGTTCAAGGTGTTTTCGTTCGCAATCTATCTGATGGCAAAATTGCTGTCCGCGTTGGTGCGAAAATCTAT
>JAFLKA010000195.1 GCA_022712735.1 Marinosulfonomonas sp.
GGACCCGAATGAAGACCAAGAGCTCTGAGGGCGCACCAACACTTCGCGGGCAAACCGTGAGCATATATAAGGAGCGTTTCAGATGAACCTGATCGCACAGCTAGAAGCCGAGCAAATCGCTGCTCTTGGCCATGAAATTCCCGATTTCAAGGCGGGTGACACCATCCGCGTTGGTTACAAAGTGACCGAGGGAACCCGCACCCGTGTGCAGAACTACGAGGGTGTCTGTATTGCCCGCAAAGGTGGCTCCGGCATCGCCGCAGCCTTCACCGTGCGCAAGATTTCCTTTGGCGAAGGCGTGGAGCGTGTGTTCCCGCTGCACTCGACCAACATCGACAGCATTACAGTGATCCGCCGTGGCCGTGTGCGCCGCGCGAAACTGTATTATCTGCGGTCACGTCGCGGTAAATCGGCACGTATCGCCGAAGACACCAATTACAAGCCCAAGAAATCTTAAGGAGCGGTGCAATGAGAAAAGATATTCACCCCGACTATCACACAATCAACGTCAAAATGACCGACGGCACGATTGTCGAAATGAAATCGACATATGGCGAAGAAGGCACAACACTGGCGCTGGAAATCGACCCGTCTGTGCACCCCGCATGGACCGGCGGCAACACACGCCTGATGGATGCCGGTGGCCGTGTGACCAAGTTTAAAAAGAAATACGAAGGTCTGGGCTTCTAAGCGACCCATACCTTTTGCAAATGATAAACGCCGCTCCTATCTGGGGCGGCGTTTTTCGTGAATAGCGCATCGCGCTTTACCTATAATCATTGCGCAACGTAATCCCCGTTTGAGCTTTTGCCAAAGGCAGGAAATTCACGTTTCAATATTAAGTCGAAAGGCTTTAGGGTGTCCGCATGTTGCACATCCTAAAACATCCTGTCTACGCCCGCCTGTTCCTCGCACAGGTGATTGCCCTGCTGGGAACCGGGCTGCTGACCGTTGCTCTTGGCCTGCTGGCCTATGATCTGGCGGGGGCCGAGGCGGGTGTGGTTTTGGGCTTTGCCTTCACCATCAAAATGGTGGCCTACGTTGGCCTCTCGCCAATCGCCCATGCGCTGGTTGAAAGATTGCCCCGCAAGGCCGTGCTGATCGGTGCCGATCTGATCCGCGCCTTTGTCGCCCTGTTCCTGCCGTTCATCGATTCCGTCTGGCAAATCTACCTACTGATCTTCGTGCTGCAGGCCGCATCCGCCACCTTCACCCCCGCCTTTCAGGCGCTGATCCCCGACATCCTGAAAGACGAGAAGGATTATACCAAGGCCCTGTCGTTATCGCGCCTAGCCTATGATCTGGAAAACCTGGTCAGCCCCGCCCTTGCCGGTGTCTTGTTGATGCTGATGAGCTATCATTGGCTGTTTGGCGGCACTGTAATCGGCTTTGCTATCTCGGCCCTGCTGGTGGCATTTACCGCGATCCCTGCCCTAAGGCGCCAAACCAAACAGCGCCCGTTCCATGAGAGGTTAACGCGGGGCACACGGATATATCTGGCGACCCCCCGATTGCGCGGCCTGCTGTCGCTTAATCTGGCGGCGGCAGCAGTCGGTGCGTTTATTCTGGTCAATACCGTGGTGATTGTGCGGGTGGGGTATAGCGGCGAAGCGGTTCATCTGGCCTATGCCATGGCCGCCTTTGGCGGTGGCTCCATGCTTGCAGCAATCACCCTGCCCTACCTGCTTGAAACCCTCACCGACCGCAGTGTTATGGTCGTGGCGGCGTTCCTTTTGGCGGCGCTAACCCTTGGGCATGCGATCTATACCCTGATTACCGCCCCCGTTAGCTGGGGCGCATTTCTGCTGATCTGGGCAATAAGCGGCACGTTATATTCCGCGATCCTGACACCATCTGGCCGCCTGTTACGCCGCTCGGCCCACACCGAGGACCGCCCCGCAATCTTTGCCGCCCAGTTTGCCCTGTCACATGCGTGCTGGTTGATAACCTATCCGGTTGCGGGCTGGGCGGGTCATTCATTAGGGATGCCGGTGGCGATGATTATTCTGGGGGCGGTGGCCCTGATTGGCGTGATACTGTCGCTGACCTTATGGCCAAAAGACAGCGAAAATGTGATTGCGCATTCGCACCCCGACCTGCCGGCCAACCATGCACACTTCAAACACCACCAAGGGCACGGAAAATCCCACGCGCATGTATTTGTCATTGATGACGAACACAAAGTCTGGCCAACCCACGGCTAGGACTGCCCCTCGTATATCTATTTTCCATCCCTGCAAATCCCCTGCTTCCAATGATCAACGCGGCACCATATAGTGCCCATAATTATTGGCATGGTAACGGGGTTACAAACGTGGCGCATATTATCGTCGTTGGGAATGAAAAGGGCGGGTCGGGCAAATCGACCACCGCCATGCATGTGGCCACCGCACTGGTGCGGATGGGGCATTCTGTGGGCGCGCTGGATCTGGATCTGCGCCAACGCACCTTCGGGCGCTATATGGAAAAACGCAAAGCCTATTGCGTCAGTCACAACATTGATCTGGCGATGCCCGATTACCATGACTTGCCTGAAATTGACCGATCAAAACTGCGGCCGGGTGAAAACATCTATGATCACCGGCTGTCGGCCGCAGTCGCCACACTGGAGCCGGATAGCGATTTCATTCTAATCGATTGCCCCGGATCACACACCCGACTGTCGCAAGTGGCACATTCGCTGGCCGACACCCTGATTACGCCATTGAATGACAGCTTTGTCGATTTCGATTTGCTGGCGCATATCGACCCCGATACCGATAAAATCCTTGGCCCTTCGGTCTATGCCGAGATGGTCTGGAACGCCCGCCAATTGCGCGCCCAAGCGGGCCTGCCGCCGATTGACTGGATCGTGGTGCGCAACCGTCTGGCCGCACAGCGTATGCACAATAAGGAAAAGATGCAGGATGCGCTTGAGGCGTTGTCAAAGCGCATCGGCTTCCGTTTGGCACCGGGTTTTGGCGAGCGGGTGATTTTCCGTGAACTGTTCCCGCAGGGTCTGACATTGCTTGATCTGAAAGACATCGGCGTCAAAGGGCAGATGAACATTTCCAACGTGACCGCACGGCAGGAATTGCGCGAGCTGATGAAAGCGCTGAACCTACCTGGTGTAACCGTGGATTTCTAATTTCATTGCAAATCCGCCAGTAGAAGATGACGAATGCCTTCTGGCAGGGGGATATACCACGCAGATTTGACAGATGATCCCTTGCATGGAACCGATGAGCTAACTTGCTCGGGACGTAACAACGTCAACCTCCGGAAAACGCGGCGCGATGTCGGCCAAAATCTTTGATGATTGCTGGCAGATCCAGTGGCGCACTTCCTCGGCAAGCTGCAAATTATGTGAGTTCGGGTTTGCAACCATGCAATACTTCTTATTCGTTTTCAGCGTCCTGCCGAGTGCTGGCAAAAGCAAACCTTCACGCAGTAAATAACTGCAGGACGTCACATAACCGAGTGCCGCGCCGCGCCCGTTCAAAGCCGTTTGCAAAACAACCGAGTAATCCGGCACGCGGACTTCTGGCAGGGACTGCTCGACTGATTGACCCGTCGCGTCAAGGAAATTTTGCCACGATATTCTGGGGCTATCAAGTTTGACAAGCGAATGCGCACCACCGGCAAGAGGCGCATCAAGCATCCCGTTTTTCGCAATATATTCGGGTGATGCAACAGCCACGAGCCATTCGGGCGCGAAGGGTATGGCATGATCTTGCGATGCCACTTTGCTGTCAAGGCGCAGACCCAGATCACAGCTCCCTAAGGCTCCTGTTACCTCGCCGCCTGTCAGTTGGAAATTCAGCGTGACATCAGGAAATTCGCGGCGGAATTCTGGCATTTGAGGGATCAGCCAATGGGCGGCGAAAGATGTTGAAAGTGACAGCGTCAGCACGTTTTTTTGTGGTGTGTTGTGTGAAATCTGGTCAATCGCAGCCTCGACTGCAACAAACGAAAGATGAACCGCGCGATATAGGATTTCTCCATCCTCGGTTAACGCCAGCCCTGACTTTTTGCGCAAAAACAAACGTGTTCCCAGATGCGTTTCCAATGCCGCGATATTTTTGCTGATGGCCGGTTGGGTCACGTTCAAAACAGCGCCAGCATCGGTGAAATTTAGCGTCCGTGCCGCAGTTTCAAACGCAAACAGGGACTGGGCTGATGGCAGTTTTTTGCGTAAGGTCATAACTATAGGTTATCCACCTCATGAAAATAATCAATGTTCTTTCGCGTCTGCGCGCATGGTCTATTCCAAGATAACGACTCATCTGCAAATGGATAACCAAATTGACTGAACCTCGCCGTCGCAGAAAAAAGAC
>JAFLKA010000471.1 GCA_022712735.1 Marinosulfonomonas sp.
ATGATCGGCAGATTGTTGTCACGGGCAAGCGCAATCGCGCTGGCATCCATCACCCCCAGATGTTTCACCAACACTTCGTCGTAGGATACGCGCTCGTAGCGTTTGGCATCATCATGTTTGGCGGGATCCTTGTCATAAACCCCGTCCACCTTGGTCCCTTTGAAAATCACCTCGCAATTCATTTCATTGGCCCGCAGGGTCGCGGCCGTATCGGTGGTGAAATAAGGGTTTCCGGTTCCGGCAGCGAATATGCACACCCGCTTTTTCTCAAGATGGCGCACGGCGCGGCGCCGAATGTAGGGCTCGCAGACCTGATCCATCGGAATGGCGCTGATCACGCGGGTAAACACCCCGATGCCTTCCAGCGCCGATTGCATCGCCAGCGCGTTCATCACGGTTGCCAGCATCCCCATGTAATCCGCCGTGGTGCGCTCCATCCCCTGTGCAGATCCTTGCAGACCGCGAAAAATGTTGCCGCCGCCAATGACCATGCAAATCTCGGTGCCCATATCATGCACGGTTTTCACTTCGCGGGCGATACGTTCAACGGTGGGCGGGTGCAGGCCATAGCCCTGATCACCCATCAACGCCTCGCCGGAAATTTTCAGCATCACCCGTTTGAACGCGGGTTTTTCGGCGTCGTCCGGTGTGGTATTGTCTGCATCATTCATGGTGATTTGCCCCCGCATAAATCTAGGTGTTTGCCTTTTGGCTAAAATGTCGGAAAAACGGGGCAGGTTCAACGGCAAACAACGCGAGTGCAGCAATTGATTGATATTAAATCCATCCCCGCCGATCTGCCGGTTCTGATTGCAGGGCCAACGGCAGCGGGCAAGTCGATGCTGGCGCTGGAAATCGCCGATACATCCGGCGGCGTGATTGTGAACGCCGATGCGTTGCAGGTGTTTGACGGCTGGCGCATTCTGACGGCCCGGCCCGATGACCACGATCTGGGGTTGGCGGAACATCTGCTATACGGGCATGTGCCGTTCAATCGTGACTATTCGGTCGGGCGCTGGCTGCGCGATGTGGCACAGATTCTGGATAAATCGCCGGATCGTCCGATCATTGTTGGCGGCACGGGCCTGTACTTCAAGGCCCTGACTGAAGGGTTGGCCAACATCCCCGCAACCCCGCCAGAAATCCGTGCGCGGGCCGACCAACTGCTGGCAGATCAAGGGCTAAATGCGTTGATCATCGGGCTTGATCCGGCAACTCTGGCGCGGATTGACCGGCAAAATCCGGTTCGGGTGCAGCGGGCATGGGAGGTGCAACAGGCCACGGGCCGCAGTCTGTCTGACTGGCAGGATATGACCCCGCCGCCCCTGTTGGGGCTGGAGCAATGCACCCCGATCGTTTTGAACGCCGAACGCGACTGGCTGAACGCGCGGATTGACCGGCGGTTCGACCTGATGCTAAAGGGCGGCGCCCTGGAGGAGGCCCGCGCAATGGAGCCACACTGGAACCCTGCCCACCTGTCTGCCAAGGCAATCGGCGCACCACAGTTGATTGCCCATATCCGTGGTGAAATCACACTGGATCATGCGCGGGATGCCGTGCGCATCGCATCGCAGCAATACGCCAAGCGCCAGCGCACATGGTTTCGTGCCCGCATGGGCGGCTGGCATCCGCTTAGATTGCCGTAACCCATCGGCCACGATCCGCTACATAATCCATTTTAATCATTTTTTGTTTGGTAACGGCGGCTTACCGACGTAGCTTGCTAGAAAACAGGGCAAAAAGCCCAATCGCCACCCGATCTACCTGAGGCAAGTGATGACCGAAATTGAGAACAAACTCCCCGAAGTCCGTATGACTCCGATTCCGCGGCTGGCCCAAGGCGGGCGTTGGCGGGTCGAGGCAATGCGCAGTTATTCATCCAACCTTTTGCTGTGGTTCACCCGTGGTCAGGGGCGTATCACCGTGGCTGGCACCACCCGTGGGTACGGGGCGCATAACGCGGTGTTTATCCCGTCAGGCGTGATGCACGGGTTCGAGGTATCAATGCAGGTGTTCGGCACCGCCATCTTCATCCCGCGCGATCTGGGGTTTCCATTGCCCCATATGCCGATGCATTTGCGTATACGTGATGCTGGCCCGCAAAGCGAAGTCACCGGCATTCTGGACAATTTGCAACGCGAACTGGAAGGGACGCGGCCAGAACGCATTCGCGCCACACATCACCACACCGGATTGCTGACCGTTTGGCTGAAACGCCAGATGTTGCTGCACAGCGAAGACAGCAAAGCCCCCGATGCGGCCCAACGCCTGACCACACGGTTTACCGAAATGATCGAGGCCCAGTATCAAAGCGGCATGAATGTGGCCCAATACGCCCAAGCACTGGGCGTGACCCCGACGCATCTGACGCGGGTGTGTAATCAGGCATGTGGCCGTCCCGCCTCCTCCCTGCTTAGTGATCGGGTGATTTTCGAGGCCCGTCGCCTGTTGCGTGAAACCAAAACACCGATCCAGCAGGTCGCGGCCGAACTTGGCTTTACCTCGCCCGCCTATTTCACCCGCGCCTTTCAGCACCACACCGGCCTGACCCCGTCAGCGTTCAGACGCGCCCGCTAACCCTTTCTTCTTTTCATAAGTACCTGCGCCGCAGGCATCTTCTTTTGCGCCGCCACATTCGTTGCAAATGCAACGACCTTGATCTATCCTGCACAAATCAGGAATGGAAAAGGATACCCGACATGAAAATCGAACAAATCCATCACGTTGCCTACCGCTGTAAAAACGCCAAGGAAACCGTTGAATGGTATAGCAAAATGCTGAATATGGATTTCATTCTGGCGATTGCCGAAGACCATGTGCCATCCACCCATGACCCCGACCCGTATATGCACGTCTTTATGGACGCGGGCGCAGGCAATGTTCTGGCGTTCTTTGAATTGCCGACTCTGCCCGAAATGGGCCGCGACCCGAACACCCCGATCTGGACCCAGCATCTGGCGTTCAAGGTCAAGGACCGCAATGAGCTGCTAAAATTCCGCGACCATCTCGAGGCCAATGGCGTCGAGGTTCTGGGCATCACGGATCATTCGATCTTTCACTCGATCTATTTCTTTGATCCCAGCGGTCACCGGTTGGAACTGGCCTGCCCTGATCCACAAGAGGATGCGATGCTGGCCAAACTGGACGCGGTGAAATGGGACATGCTGAATGAATGGGACCGCACCAAAAAGGCCCCGCGCCACGCCGCATGGATGCATGAAAAAGAGCTGGACGGTGTAGAGTAGCCTTAGCTGCCCCAGATTTTACGGACGTAATTCTTCGTCTCGCGATACGGCGGCACCCCGCCGTATTTTTCAACCGCGCCTGGCCCGGCATTATAAGCCGCCAGCGCCAGCCGCCACGAGTGGAACCGGTCATACTGCTGGCGCAAATACCGCGCCCCGCCTTCCAGATTTTCGCTTGGAACCCGCGGGTTCACATGCAAACGCCGCGCTGTGGCCGGCATCAATTGCGCCAGACCCAACGCCCCTTTGTGTGATTTCGCCCGTGCATTCCAGCCGCTTTCCTGCTGGATCAGGCGCAGGAACAAATCTTCCGGCACCCCGTGTTTGCGCGCCGCTGCCCGCGCCATATTCAGATACGGCCCCTTATAGCGTCCGCCATACCGCAACGAGCCACCAGCCTTGCCGGGCGTAATAACTGCTTTGGGCTGCAACCGGACAGAATTGGAATACTGTTTGGCCGCACGCCCATCCAGCACGCTGGTTTGCGAGAGAAACAGCGATGTTCTGGATTTTGTCGACAGATTCAGCGGCTCGGCACTGGCCACACCAGACCAGACCATCCCCCCAATCAATATCGACGCAATTATGCGTTTCATTCCCAGCCCCCACCAGTCAGAATGACCTTGCTTTGCGACAATATAATGGATTTTCTAGAAATCACCAGCCTTTGCACCCCCTTTGCGTTTCTTACCCGTTTTCAAACGGCGATTTCACGCTCAACCAGCGGCGCACGCATCAGGTCCTCAATCAGCAGGCTAACC
>JAFLKA010000044.1 GCA_022712735.1 Marinosulfonomonas sp.
GCGGCGAAGCGGGCGAGCCATTTCTGCATCTCGTGGATCGAAACGCCGGATACTAAAACCCGCGCGCCCCTTCTTCTTGCCCTAAATACCTCCCGCGCGGAGCGCATAGAATCTCTTTGGCACAACCCTTACCGCAAGATCGGCGGGCTATCGGGGTCACGCCCTGGTGCGACAGGCGCATGCCCCGCCGCCTTGCGTTCCGGCAGATCAAACCGCAGCCCAACCTTTTCCAATGTGGCGCAAACCGGATCACTCGTCGCAAAAAATGCCACGTCCAGCCCATCGGCATCTTCCCCGCCAAAGGCCACAACCTCGCCCACCGCTTTGGCCAACGCGCCTTGCGCCGCAGGCAGGGCATCAATGATCACCAGCATCATGCCCCGCTCGCCACCTTTGTATTCCACTGTCACCAGATAAGCCGCCTTTGCCAACCCTGCCGCAGTTGCCAGCTTGGTATCAATCGCTGCCAACAGTGCTTGCGAGGCCCCCACCGGTGCCTCGATTAATACGGGCCGTGCCATCACTTCGTCCGGCGTATTGTCCAGCATGTCGCACAGCCATGCCATTGCATCCGCCGGTATCAGGATCGATGAGGGCGCAACCCCGAGGTTCAGGCCAAGCCCGATCCCCTGCCCCGCCAGCATGGTCGCCACAACCCGCCCTGACAGCACCGCGTGATGGGCGCTGTCACCGACGAAATCAGCCAGCCGTTCCTCGCGGTCAAACACCAGCACATATTTCGCACCCTCAACGTTGAGCACCTCGGGGGTCAGACTGTCGCCTACCGCCTCGCCTTGCAGCAGTAAAAACAGCTCGCTATCCGCCAACCGCTCAAAGAACCGCAACCGTGCGGCGGTATCTTCGGGGGCGGCGTCCATCGTGGCGTGGGCAATATCCAGCGGGGTTTGGTCAGTCATGCAGCACCTCTTGCACCCGTGTGCGCAGCGCCGGCAGCAGATCGGCCTCGAACCACGGGTTTTTCCTGATCCAGCCTGTATTGCGCCATGACGGATGGGGCAAGGCGAATACATCGGGCGCATGGTCGCGCCAGCCTTGCACAGTGCGAGTCACCCCGCCCGCCGCCGCCTTTGCCAAATGCCATTTCTGTGCGTATCCGCCGACCAGCAGCGTTAGGCGAACTTTGGTCAGGTGATTCAACGTATCGGCCCGCCATTCATCAGCGCAGATTTTCGGCGGCGGCAGGTCGGACCCTTTGTCATTATACCCCGGAAAGCAAAATCCCATCGGCACGATGGCCACGCGCGTAAGGTCGTAAAATGTGGCCTCGTTCACGCCCATCCAGTCGCGCAACCGATCGCCGGACGGGTCGGTAAACGGTTTGCCGGATTCATGAACCCGCGCTCCGGGCGCTTGACCCGCGATCAGAATGCGGGCCTTGGGCGCAAACCAGACCACAGGGCGCGGTTCATGCGCCGTTGCGGTTTCAATGAAACGGTCCGCACATATCCGGCAGGCCCGAAGACGGTGCGCAAAATCCTCAAAGTCATTGTCCATCCCGTAGATTTACCGCAAATTCCGGAGATTTTCAAATTAAGGCTTGCTTTTATTTCGATAGTTCTAGAAATATAGAATCATGAAGCAAGAACACATCATAGATTTGAGCGTCGAGCAAGCCGCATCCACTTTTGCCGCCCTTGGCTCCGAACAGCGCCTGTCGGTGCTGCGCATTCTGGTCAGAGCGGGGGATGAGGGCATTGCCATTGGAGAACTAGGTGAACGCAGCGGCATCACCGGATCAACCCTGACCCACCATATGAAAATCCTGACCCAAGCCGGATTGGTGCAACAGACCAAACGCGGGCGCTCGATCATCTGTGCCGCCGTTGCCTATGATCAAATATTTTCCCTGTCGCAATTCCTGTTGTCCGAATGCTGCGCCGACTGCGCGATCCCGCACAAGGATCACCACCATGACTGATCACGTCCACGGCCCCGTTGACGCCAGCGCCCCGCTCTGGAAGCGGGTGGATAAGGCATGGCTGGCAATCCTGTTGATCCCTGTGTTGCTGGCAATCTTCGACATGCCGCAACTGATGCCAACGGTCATTTTTGCCGGTCAGGCGATCCTGCACACGGGTATCTTCATCATCTTTGCGGTGCTTGCCGTTGGTTATCTAAAAGCATCGGGCGCCGAAACAATACTGGCCAAAGCCTTTGAGGGGCGCGAGATCAAGATGATTTTGATGGCCTCGATGTTGGGCGGGCTATCGCCCTTTTGTTCCTGCGAAGTGATCCCGTTTATAGCGGCCCTGTTGGCCGTGGGCGCACCCTTGTCGGCGGTGATGGCGTTCTGGCTGGCGTCCCCGATAATGGACCCTGCGATGTTCCTGATCACCTCCGGCACATTGGGGTTTGACTTTGCCATCGCCAAAACACTGGCGGCGGTCGGTCTTGGCCTGCTGGGCGGGTTCAC
>JAFLKA010000204.1 GCA_022712735.1 Marinosulfonomonas sp.
TTCGGGCCTTCGCAAAGCGATATTGCGCCCTCAATGTCGGGGGCGCGAGATAAAACAATCTCGCCGCTTCTGTAACAGTGCATATACATTGTAATATCCTTTCATAATTGTGCCACCGTGGACCTTCCGACAGGGAGAGAACGGCGTTGTCCACGGTGGCAACAGGGCAGGGGGTGATCCTACCCTGTTGTTCATTTTAGCCAAAATACTCTGGCAACCAAGCATCAATCCGCGCTTCCTGTTTCTCGGTCAGGCTTAGTGCGCTGCGCACGGCCTCGTCAGAAAACAGGGCTTCCAGCTTTGCGGCCTTCTCGCCTTTTTTCAGCTTGGCAAATGTGGTTACGGTCGGGTGATCCTCGGCAAGATCGAGCAAATCGCGCCACAACGCAATCAGGTAGGGGCCACCAACGCGGGAAAAGAAGTTCTCGGCATTCGGCATCCAAACCTCTCGGATATTAGTTTCAACCGTCTTGTCGATCAGGCCAGACAGTTTTTCATCATCAACCGATAGCAACCCTGCAAGTTGGCGCGTCAATTCTTCGGTGATATGCTCCATTCCCTTTGCCTTGAAGGTGCGGAACCCTCGCGCAAGATCACTGCCCCACGGGTCTTTCGGGGTGCTTGCTGGGGTGGTCAGGCGTTCATCAATAACAAAGCCTGCCGCTTCGGTGGTTGGGGTGTTCACAACGGTATCCTCCCGAAGTCCGAACGGGCGGCGATAACCCGATTTGCCAGTTAGCTGGAAGGCCAGCAAAGCCAAGATCATTTCAGGGTCACGCAATGCTGCGTGTTGCCGTGCGCCTGTTGCAATACGTCCTAGATCATCCGCCAGCTTTTGCGAGATTGGCGATTTTGGCTCTGCGATGGTATCGTTCCCATGCTGGGATGCTGTCAAAACGCCGCCCTCAATCGCTGCCTTTTTATCCTCTGGTTTGATAAAGCCGCCGTTGATTTCCAGCTTGCCAGAATGGCCAACAAGGATAAATGCGCCAGCATGGGCCTTTTGATCCGTGGTATAATCACCATCAACAACTTTTTGCAGTGCTTCCAATTCAATTTCTTCTGCATCATCGGTGTCATAATTCCAAGCCGCCAGTACATCGTAACGCTCGGCCTGATCTTCCGACAAGTCACCCTCGACACGATAGACCCGCCCTAATTTATCCAAGCCCATACCGTAGCTATCGAAATATGGGCTTTCCACGGTCTCAACCCATTTCCAGCCCTCGGCTTTGGCAACCTTCTGCGCTGCTTTTTCCAAAGCAACCTGAAAACAACCTTCAAGGATTTCGGGGCTGTCAAACAGGGCTTCCTCGGTAAAAAGATCGCCACCCATGCGGCCACCCGCTGCTTTATAGGCTTCCTCACCAACAAATTTAGCGCGGCGGTCTGTCCCTTTCACACTGTCAGGTTTCAGCATGTTCTTTAGCTGGTGGTCGTTGTATTGATCACCCCGCACCTGCTCAAGAACCTCAAGGCTGTGCTTTTCATCGTCGCAGATCGTGAAACAAGCAGCCATGCTTAGGTTAAGCTCGCCAGCGGCAAGCGCCTCGATGATTGGCGCAGCAAGGTTTGCCAGCGCAAGGCGGCGGTAAACATGCTTTTCGGTCACGGCAAAGGCTCGGGCAATAACGGCTGGAATTGCGCCCTTGGCCTCCATCTTTCCATAGGCGCGGATTTCTTCGGCAGGGTGCAGATCGCGCCGTGCGACATTCTCCATATTGGCCCAAACCTCGGCGGTGTAAGCGTCTGGGGCAAGCATCACCATTGGGTTCGCCAGATCGGGGCGCGTGTCGGCCATATCGGGATGCTGTTTCGCCAGATATTGCAGGGCGCGAAGGCGGCGACCGCCAGCAACGATTTCAGCTTTCCCTTTTTTATCAGCCAAGCCAGCGATGTTTTGGATAAGACCAGCGGCCCAGATACTTCCTGCCAGTTCAACAATATCTTGCTCGGTTACGTTCTGACGTGGGTTCATTTCTGAAAGTGAGAGAGACGCCAGTGGGAAACGGGCTTCGGTGGCGGTGATTTTTGTTTGCTTTGTCATTTGGACATTCCTTTGTGGTTGATCGTGTTTTTGATTTGTTCTAGGGTTGCCCTGCCCCTTAAAGGGCAGAGCGAGAGGGCTTAGGCCCCTTGGTTTGATTTCAGGAAGGCGTGGCCGATTTTAGCGGATAGACCACCCTTCTTGATTAAAACGACAGCTTCCTGACGTAGTTGAAACATACGTTTCTTGCTCATATTCTCACCTCCTTTCACGCGCGGGTTGCGCCACCAGTTCCCGACTTACGCGGGGAACCGATTTCAGCTATTCGGTGTGGAAAGATGAGCAAAAAACGCACTGACAATATTGGTAAAATCAGAGCTTTTTTCACGGTGGACGGTTAAACAGAAATACCGTTCGCCAAACTTCACAAAGCTATCGGTTAGAAAGCCAGTGGCAAATTCGCGCATTGTGAACCCGCTGGTTGTCCAGTCGAGAGGCGGCAAGATTTCATGAAAATAAGTATACATTTCCTCGGTTGTCTCGAACCATTGGCCAGATTGCCTTTGTTCGGGGCCATAGCCGCGATTGATCAACTCAAAGGTCTGATCGTGATCGGCTACGCCTTCACTAATTTTTACAAAAGTAGTCATAAATCGTTCTCCGTTTGTGGTGCGACCTTGAGGCTTGTTGCCCCTTAATTGGTCTGGTTTTTGAGAAAGCGCTTTAGCGCGCCGTCTCTAAAACTTGGCCCTCGCCGAGAGTGGGGGTAGCAAGTGCCACTTAAATCGACGGGGGTTTGGTGCGGCCCGCAGCGCAGCGAGGACACGGCCCCGTCTATTTATGTTGCGTGCGAGTGGGGCGAAGTCCCTAGTATCGTCGTGCCGTGGCGTTTGGCTTGCCCAAACCCCAAACGACCATCGAAAACAGGATCGGGCGAGATCCGACTGCACAAGGCGTAGCGAATGATCGTGACCCGTAGGGCAGATCGGCGCGGCTCAGGGCGGGCATGAAACAAAGGAAAGTACGCGGCTCTGAAAGAGACGGGGGCCGACTATTGGATCAGCTCGAACAGGGCCGTGACGTTCTGGGTGTAAGCCGGTCTGCCGGCTGAAACCTAGAGCGCGGTGACACGGCCAAAGGCCAGGGCATGGGCCAAAGTACACCGTCCAAAAACGCAGCAAATTACGAATTGACAACTCTGGTCACGAATGTACCTATAGACACAAACGTAACCCAAGAGAGAAAAGTAAATGTTGAATAGAAAAGGTGACATTCAAATTGCAGCGCGGCTTTCACGAGTGAGAAATGATGTTGGATATCCTCAAAGCAAAGTCGCCGCCATTACTGAGATTTCCAACTCAACTTACAAGAACTATGAAGCGGCAAGACGCGACCCACAAATCGCGTTTGTAATAGTGTTTTGTGAAGTCTTCGATGTAACCCTTGACTGGCTTCTTTTAGGCAAAGGGGAACCAAAAGAGAAATATTTTGATGTGAGATTCCCGCCAGTAAGTGATGCTTCAAATGTTAACAACAAAGGAGTAGATCAATGAAGCGGCTTCGAACACTGACAGCCATGATAGCAGCTACAATTGTGGGGGGGCAAAGCTTTGGGCAGGTTCCTGCGGGTGGTGGTACAATTTACACGGCTCAGGACTTGGTTGAAGCAACAGCCAAAGTACAGAGTGAAGCCGAATCCCACAATTGCGAAATGGCCGTAGCAGCGATGATAAATCTCGCCCGAACCAACATGAGCAATCAGGAAACCATGCTTCAATTGTCGGTAGATAAGCTCAATTTGCTGACAACAATGGCAACGGAAAACTCCCCTGAAGAACTTGGAGCACTCGCACGGTTTGATCACACCTTAGAAGGGGCCATGAAAATTGACACTCAAGTTTTGACGAGCGGGATCAGCGCATTGAGGAGTATGTGTCCTGACGCTTTTCCGTAAAATTAAGGTTAAGAGGGCTGTCTGCCCCCGTGCCTTTGGCACTCCCCCGAGGATATTTCGGGGAAGATGAAATCCAGAAAAACAATGTTATTGTATTAACACACATATTGTAATATTGTTAATTTGCGAAACAGGCCGGGAGGCCGATGATCGTGGAAGGTGAAAAAAACTCCGGTTGGATTTACCAAGAGGGCCGGGACCGCAAGGTTTCGGTCCTTTTTCAGTCTATTAAGGAAAAAAATGAAATTCGTATTGATACTAGTGCTGTTTAATCTTGAATCTGGTTCCGAGGTAATCACGGCTGAATTTAATGATCTTCAAGCTTGCGATGATGCAGCCCGTCGCACCTTTCAGGGTGTGGATGTAGCTGTTGAGCTGCGACCCCTTGTACCTACCGACGGGGCAAACGTGCTGCCTGGGACAATGATCGCTTACAACTCTGAACAAGGGCAGACAGGCATATATAGTTGCAGTCCTTCACGCTCTCAAATGACTGTTGGAGAGTAGCATGATCGAGAATACAAAGTGGGCTTTTGATATAGATAACAAAATTAATACCGAAGGATTTCAGGCATTTGTCGTGTTTCAATCTGCCTTTGATGAAGCAGAAAAATCATATGGTAACAGGGCTTTTCGGCCAGCAACCACGGATATCCAATCACCCGAAATAATTGCTTTGCGGGAGGCCGGAATTCGACTTCATAAGTGGGGTGGTATGGATGCAATGGTTTCCGCTGCAATCGCACTGGTCAAACATGATCCAATACGATTTTATGGCCTCGGCGTGTTGCTGAATGTAGTTTGGTCGGGTGTAGGCGCATGGCCTAGATTGAAAACATGAGACGTCGCCGACGCCAAAGACGGCGCAAAGCGATAGCGTGGTTCCGTCGTCGCCCAGCATGGGGGACGGTTTACCTAATGCAATCATTGGACGAACCAGATTTGTTCAAAATCGGTTTCACAAAACGACAGACCAAAGATCGCAGGGCGGAATTGAAAGGGAAGGTCGGTGGTCGATTGAAGGTGTTTTATACCTTGTCGATGCCAAACGCATATTTCACTGAACAGCTTGTCCTCCGTAGATTGCGAAGACGGTTTTTGGGACGGGGTGATCGTCGCGGAACAGAATGGTTCCGGTTGCGGAAAAAAGAAACGATGCCAGATATTGTTGATCGGATTCATGATGCTGCCTGTCGCATTAGGTTGGTGTCCAAAATGAAAGTATCGTGGCCGTCAGGTCAAGATTTTGTCATCTATAAAAGCTGGGATCGCACGTCCTAATAAGTGGTGTGATGAGTCGATTTTGCCCCCTAACAATGAAGCGGTATATATTCAGTTTGCCCATGATCTAACCGCGGCGTCGAGCCAGCCCTATAAGGCTGCCGACGATGTTGAGCTTACCAGCTTTGTGACGGGCGGTCATGGCGCGAAGCGCCCCGCCCGGATTTCGAACTGGTGTTGTTGGGTGGGTTCGGTTGGCGTCGATTAAAAGAACGCAAAGGGCTGCACCATGATCGCCCATCTCATTAACGGCTTTGATCCAAGCATCGTAATTTATCCCCAATGCGCTGATCATTCGCGTTGCGGCGTCAATTATGTGCAGATCGCGAAGGTTTGTTATATCACCCTGACAGGTTTGGATTTGGATTTGCATATCCTCACTTGCAAGATCAAAAAGGCGGTTGGGCTGCAACAAGCGCTGCATTTTTAGCTTGTGCGCTTCGCTATCCAAACTATTCTTATATTCTAAGCAATCTTCGGGGCCGGTAGGCTCCGAACAGGTTTCCTTAGTGTGCGCGGGCTTGCCCGCGCTCCTTATATCGTCGCTTGCGTTACAAGATACAGATATAGAATCTTGGTTGTTCTCTTGTATAAAGCACGGGAAGTTTTCTTCCGGTTTAGCGGTAGAATCAGGACATTGTTCAAAGAAGCTGTCCATAGTTGCACACAGGGCTTGGGCCTCTGAAACGTGATCCTCTAGTTCCTCAATCGACATGGTGGCGAGACTGGCCGCTGTTGGCCACAAATCGAAGACTTCAATGACGTTCAAGAGGCGAGGGTGCGCCAGGGCGGGTTCAGTCGCGTATCGTACACTGCGTTTAATATGGCGAACGTAGGTGCTGCGACGGTTGCGCAGCTCTTTACGCAAGCGACGGTCGGCCAGAAGTTGTTCCTTGAGATTTAGAAGGTCGGGAACCAACGCAATCAATCTGGAAAAAACGATGCCGCAACCGCCAAATGGTGAGCGAGATCCGTTTCCCTTAACGCGCTTTTCAATGAGGCCCAACCCTTCAAGAGCTGTTTCGTCGTTGTAGAGGGCGCGGCGGGTTTTGTTCAATGCCTGGGCGGTTTGGTCTTGGGGCGCAAAGTAGACAGGTTCGCGCTCTGGATTGGTCCAGTCGGCGGGTGCTGTCTGTTTCATCATGTAGAGAAGCGCGTGTAAGCGGCCTCCGCGCAAGCCTAGCGCTGGTGCCAGCTCGATAAGAAGTTGTTCTACAGAGAACCGTTGGTGGCCCTGTGGAAGTGTTGGAAAAGTCCTGTGTGTCATTTTACTGTCCTTGCTCGTTGCTAAAACAAGGCGGATGCGGGCAATTCTTTATTGTTCGCACAAATGCGTTTTTTGTTGCCAGCTTGTTGAGGAGGTGCTAAAACCGGAGTTATCGAATTTGCTCGCTAAGGATTGGCGTCCTTGGTTCATGAACCCCCCCGTTAGGTTTCCGCCTTGCGGGGGTTTCTGTTTCTAGGGTCTCGTTCTCTCCTTCCGATTCTCTGTTGTAGGCGTGTGCAGGATACAAGATATTGGTCCGTTGACCAAAGTTTCTGCTCCATGTTGCCCCTTGGGCTAAACCTTGTGTGTAATTAAAGGTTTAGCCCAAGATGCAATTATAACGTCCGCACAAATGCGTTTTTTACTTGATTGCAATGTAGGTGGGGTGATAGAACTAGACCTGAAATAGTTAGTTGGTCGTATCGGGACTCCAATCCCTCGGCTCTAAAACCCCCCGTTAGGTATACCGCCTGCGGGGGTTTTTCTTTGTCTGCTGTGAACTGCTCCTATGCCTATATGTGAATCATTGGTGATTCTTATTGTTCTTAACGAAAGGCATACTACGTATGGGTGCCTGTCGCAATTATAGTATTGTTTTAATAAACGGACACCAAGTTTAGTAGGATACCCATTCGTAGCCGTGTTTGCCTTCATAATCGTGCCATTCAACCCCAACGCCCCGCCGACTGTTGCCTCGGCTACATGCACGAGAAGGTATAGCGAATGATGGGGCTGCACCTGGGCCACTCCCAGCCCAAGAAAAATCGCCTTGTCGACCGTAACTGCCGAGAAGGATGTATGCTCGCTCGCTACATTCGTCATCACGGCCTCGTTCTACATGGCTGTAATGGCGCACGTCCCACACTTTGATAGAACGAACGAAATTGAATTCAGGCCCACCAATGTCAATATCGGCTGATCCGTTACCTTCAGTCACCTGTTGAATTAGGTGAAGCATTGTTTCTTCAGGAAGCCTCTGCGCAGTTCCGCCGCTCTCTCTGAAAACGGCGGGTTGTGCTTCCAAGGTATCGTCCGTGAGTGGCGTACTTGGAAAAGACTGCTGAGGCGCAACAGTAGACATGAGAATATCATAGATGCGAGGTGCGTTTAGCGTTGATGGGTCAACTTCAAAAGATGCCCCCATTGGACACCGCCAGATTTGCAATGGCGGTTCAATAGGCCAGGGTGTGATCCGACGGATAAACTCTGCTTTGGCACGGGCGCATGGCACTGATGCGGGCCAGCCCCCAGAAAGGCAGAGCAAGATGGCGCAGTCGATAGGATAGCTTTGGGCTTCTACCCGATGCGGGGCCGCAATGAAACTGGTTGTGGCTACTGCCAATGCCAGAGCACTTGTGCGGAGAATGTTATTCATGTTTCTCTCCTTTGATTTTGAGCCGTTATAACCACGTGAACACGTTATAATATTGTTTAAACAAATTTTGAGGGCTAAATCAAGTCTTTGTGGTTGCGCGTCGAAGCGCAACTGTTGAACGTCAGATGACTTTGACCTTTACGTCAAGAACTGACCCAAAACCTAAAAGCTGACCTTTGTACGTTATGCAGCGAATGGCGACTATGGCAATGTAGGTTTAGCCTTTCACCACTCGCCTTAGCGTCCCGTCCTTGTGAATAAAGTGGTGCTTCAGCGCGGTGGCTTGTCACGAGCCTTCACGCAACATGGTCAAAATATCTCGGAACTGCCAATTTTTAACCATAAAACACAAATACCCAAAGTTTGAAAATCCTGTAATTGGACACATGAGCAAGGATGATTTGAAGTTTCTTACCATCTTGGATAGATCATTGAAAATGTGTGACGGCGAGTTGGGCGTTCTTAGGTCAGTTAACTTCATATTTCAGTAATTTATAGCGAGGTCATCCAATTGGTTATTCTGTTTCTAATCGCACTTGTCTTAGCTTGGCCTACAGCGGGTATCTCGATAATTGCATATGTCGCGTTTGCCGTCTTAAGGAATTATTTAGCCGCTAGGGTACGCAGCCACGATGCCAATATACATGCTGCTCGCAAGTCACTTGCCGCTGGTGAAGAAAGAGTTCCATCTTGGGCCGGTGACGAAGGCGAGAACGAGATTTTTGTGAAAGTGATCCAGCAAAAAGCTATGCAGGATGGTGTTCCACAGGCTTATCTACAAAATATTCTCCGAGATGGTGATACCTTTCAGAACCTTGTGTATTTTGCTGGAGCGATGGAACATCATGGTTCATCTTTTACCGAACAACAGGCCGCGGTTTCTGACGAACTTGTAGAACTTTGGAAAGTTGACCCAGACGATACGTTGGCGGGGGGACTTCAAGATGGCCTCACCGCGACCGAAGCGGATGAAGCTGTAACCGGACTGGAAAAGTTGCGAAAGTTGGCTCTTCAGGGCGACAGTGTTGCGCAGCTTGAGCTCGCTATTATTTACGCGGAAGGAAATAGCGTCATAAAAGATGATGCTGAATCACTACGATTGTTCCGGCTCGCCGCAGACAAGGGCAATGCTACTGCGCAGGGCTATCTCGGTATGTTTTACTCGGAAGGAGATCGCGTCACAAAAGATGATGTTGAGGGAGTGCGCTGGTTCCGGCTCGCCGCAAACCAAGGAGATTCCGCTGCGCAGTTTGCCCTCAGTGGGATGTACTTTGCAGGACGTGGTGTTCCGCGCGATCCTGTCACAGCCCTCATGTGGATGAACATCGCTGACGCAAATGGCAATGAAACAGCGGCGGACCACCGAGACATTCTTGAACAACCAATGACAGCTGAGGAAATATTGGAGGCCACTAGGCGCGCGAAGCTCTGTATGGCGTCCGGCTACACTGTTTACACCCTAGGTGATACGCTAGAGCAGGGCGACAGCGAAGCTCAGCGTCTGATAAATAGCGTGAAACAAAAAACAAATATGATTGCCGACCGCTATCCTCCGAGGCATGAAGGGCTGCCTGATACAAATGAAATAATAGTTGATGATGCAATGCGGGCACTTGCTGAAATGAAGGAATTGTTCAAAGAAGCTGACGAAGCGAAAACGCTTTGCAATCAAATTAGCGAACTTGAGCCGGTATCGACTAAGCCGATGATAGAGCTTTTTATCAGCCAAGTTGAAGACAACATTCAAGCCGTTATGGTAAATTCATTACAGGTTCAGACAAAAATCATTGATGCAATCAACCGGATGGTTTTGCTCAATTCAAATGTGCCTGACGGCGAAGGAAAAGACGCCATGAAAGATCTTGTGGCCAATCTAACAGTGTCTGCCAACAAAATGGGTGAACTCCACGCAGAAATGGCCGATGGAATGGAGAATGTAGTTGTTCCGGCGATGAGGCGAGCAAAAGGCGTTGACCGCAGGAGCGGCACTTGAGTCTCGAATACCGCTCACAAAGTTGAAACGGTTGTTTGTTGAACTGTTAATCCAAAAGCAGACTTTGGGCGGGAATTGACCAAAGGCAGAAAAGTCCACACTGTTGACTTTGCCGCAAACGGGAATGAAGGTCCGTTCTGGGTCAGAAATGCTTGACGTTTGGGTCAATATTGCGTGACGCGGCCCATTGATCAGATTCAGAAAATTCGCAGCATCGAGTCAAAGATGCGCGACATCGACAGCAACCAGTGACCGGCGGATTCGAAGATTGACTGAACTAAGTTGGAAACGACAGATCGAGACGTTGGCCTACAAGACCAAATCGTCAGCTTTCGGGAATTTGCCTGCTTTATGGTCGTCCGATTGCTCGGAAAATTGGTCGAGTATTTTGGCCATGACAGCCTGTCGAACATCGGGCCTCTCAAGGAAAAGCTCGTGTTTTGCATTGGCGATAAGCTCATAGTGTCCATTCGGCCACCGGCTCATGCGGTCACGAATTGCAGAAACGCCGACAGTTTCCTCCTGATCGCCGCACAGTGATACGCAAGGAGTATCTGGCGAAGGAAGTTTGGACAGGTTGCGTGTTTCCAACAATGCGGCGTAAAGCCAGCTCATGGTTGGGCCACCCGTATGCAACTCTGGAACGGTGCGCCCCTGCATGATCCAACGTTCGTAGTTTTCAGAACTATTTGTGAGCGTATTGCCGTCGAAATCGTTTTTGAAAACATAGCTGTCATCATTGAAGCCAGGTGCATAAACTTGACCTTTGCCTATTGCTTTCATCGCGCATGTCAGTGGCCAAGCTGCAACGCGCTCGTATGATGCCATGTGAATATCGAACATCGGTGCAGAAAATGCGGTCGCTTTAACCTCAAGCCCGTTGATGAGGGAACGCAGGCCTATGCAAGCCCCCATCGAATGGCCGATCAGATACCATGGCTTTGGTAAATCCAACTGGAGCGCGGCCTCTGTCATGGCAGTGACGTCTTTTTGATAATCGGAAAAATGGGACACGTGACCCTTCTTGGGGTTTTTGGCAATTCTCCCTGACAGACCATGTCCGCGCCAGTCGATAACGAACGATGAATATCCCGCTTGCGTAAGATCGCTGATGAGGCTGCCGTGGAGTTCAATGTAATCGCCACGCCCTGGGAAAAACAGTACAGTTCCGAGATTGGTCTTTTCGGGCTTCCATAGTCCAATGCGGAGCTGCACGCCGTCAGATGCGTTTGTCCAGTATGCTACGCCATTGTCCGGCGCGGTAGAAATATTCAGATGAAGAGGTGCTTGTTCCATATCTTTTATGTCCCGTGAGTATTTTTATCGAAAGGCTTTGTCTGCCAAAATAAGCTGACCAGTGAAATTGTGACGCTAAGGACAAAAACAATGGAGAAACCGTAAAACTGTCCGACCAACATGTAACCAGCGGCGAGGATCACAACCACAAGCGTCATTCGGAACCATATTCGGTGCGCGTAGCGCTTTTCGCGAGGATCTTTCATCGCTGTATCCAATGCCGACTTGATGAGCATCAAGCAAGCGCCGAAAACAAAGCACAATAGGAAAAGAAGCAGAAAGCTTGTGAAAAAGGGTGAGGGGCTTCCGTTGATCCACCCCCACGTATCGTCACGTAGGCCAATGGCGAGTGAAGCATCGTGCACCAACCATCCCATTAAGCTTTCAGCGTCAGAGATAAGGTATGCGGCGTTCAATTTGATAGTTAGTGCAACCAAGATGCCAAGAATGGTGCAACGAAAGATCCCGTCCATGATCTTCGTTCCGCTTGCGAACGCGTTGTTTTTGAAATTGTCATCGTCGCCGCCCTGCCGGAGCGCGCATATATCAGAAAAGTCTCCGGCCATCATGTAGAGCAACAAAAGTCCGGTGAACAAAAACCAATAGATCATCCCAGTATACATGAAACTGAAAAACGATACAAAAATGGCTGCGTTCGTGGATAATACC
>JAFLKA010000306.1 GCA_022712735.1 Marinosulfonomonas sp.
AGATTTGTCGATACATAGTCAAGCAAAGCTGAGCGCAGTTGCAAGACAGCTCAATGAGCGACCTCGAAAAACGCTGGGATACGAGACCCCCGCAGAGCGTTTCAATGCGTGTGTTGCGTCGACCCGTTGAAACCACCGGACTGATCTGACAATCGGGCAGCCGGAATTTTCGAAAATTCCGACATGGAAAATTGCAATTTTCCAGCTCGTTTTCTTTCAAGAAAACGCTTCACCTGCCAACGCAGTGCATGATCAATCTGGGCTCAAAGCCGTCATCCGAATTCATATGAGTGATGCCCGCAGCCTAACCGCTTTTCCGGTAAAACTCACATGCAATCACACCGAGCAACTGGCCCCGCCTAGCACACAGAATTTGGCGCAGTGGGGGTGGTTCAGGTAAACGTCGGCTTCGGCCTCTTGCAGGGTTTCGCCCATCTCGAATTCTTGCGCGTAGGGCAGCAGGGTGCAGGCCAGAACTGTGGCGTGGTCCGCCCCTTTGCGTTTGACCACCATGCGGGAGGAAGAACACATCACGTCGTCCGGTGATTTACCTAGAATATTCCAGCAGGCGGTGGTGATTTCCGGCACCTCGACGCTTTCGTCCATTTCTGGGAACAGCACGCACATGGCGGGGTTTGCGGCGTCAATCGTATAGCCGTGTTTGGTAAACAGGGCGGCAAAACCGGTGCGTTCCTCAGATTCGCTGTCATGCCACAGCATCCGGCCCGCCACGGCCATACGGGCCCCGATTGCCGTAAGCCAATCCATGCCCTCTAAGGTTTTGTTATACGCACCTTCGCCGCGCATCTGGTCATGGTGTCGTTCAGTGTGGTGATCCAGTGAAACGCGGAAGGTCAGCTTGTCGCCAAATTCGGCCACCAGTTTTTCTATCCCCGTCCGCACTGATTTGCGCATCATCGGGCGCATGGCGTTGGTCAGCACCAGCACCTCGTATCCGGCTACCAATGCCGCGCGGGTCATCGCATTCATCTGCGGGTTCATATAGGGCTCGCCGCCAGTAAAGCCGATTTCACGCACCGGCCAGTCGCGATCCGTGATCTGGTGCAGGTAATCCGTTACATCCTCCACCGTCAGATAAACCAGCCGGTCATTGATCGGCGAGGATTCGATATAACAGTTCAGGCAGGTGATGTTGCACAGGGTTCCGGTGTTAAACCACAGGGTTTGGGCATGGGTCAGGGCGACGGACGCACGGGATTCACCCTTGGCCGTGATCATCCGAACCTCGAATTTGCCCATATTGGCCGGTTCAACAGCTTGATCTTTCATCACATTCTCTTTTTAGTTGTCCCTGTGCCTATTGCTACTGTGCAATATGGGCCATTGAAAACCCTTGTTAACGGGACTGACGAAGTTGTGAAGCAAAAACCCTGTGCTAGAGTTTGATTTTGAGCATAGTAAATGCCGAGAATACATTCTAAGTTAGCGCTAACATGATTTGTGAAGGATAAAATATGGCATCGCGTGTTATTCCGGTTGATCCGTTCGATCTGGTTATTTTTGGCGGCACGGGGGATCTGGCACGGCGCAAGATTATTCCGGGGCTGTATCGCCGGTTTATCGCCGGACAAATGCCCGAAGGGGCGCGGATTATCGGCGCTGCCCGCACCGATTATGACGACAAAAGCTATCGCGCTTTTGCCCGTGAGGCGGTGGAAAAATACGTGCATGTGAAGAAACACGACGGCGACAAGATCGACGCGTTTATCAAAAGCCTGAGCTATTACCAGATTGATGCATTGGGGGACGACGGCTGGAAGGATCTGGCCAAGGTGGTGCGCAAGGACGTGGTGCAGGCATTCTATTTTTCGGTTGGGCCGCGCCTGTTTGGCGAGTTGGCCAAGCGGCTGCATAAATACAAGATCGCCAATAAACATGCGCGCATTGTGGTGGAAAAACCCTTTGGTCATGATCTTAAGTCGGCGCAAAAGCTGAACGCGACGCTGGCTGAATATTTCGACGAGGCGCAAATTTACCGGATCGACCATTATCTGGGCAAGGAAACCGTGCAAAACCTGATGGCGGTGCGGTTTGCCAATATCCTGTTTGAACCACTGTGGAATTCGCAATACGTCGATCATATCCAGATCACCGTATCGGAAACCGTCGGCGTTGGCGGGCGCGGTGCCTATTACGACAAATCCGGCGCGATGCGCGATATGGTGCAGAACCACTTGATGCAACTGCTGTGCCTGATCGCGATGGAGCCACCGGCGCATTTTGATCCTGATTCAGTGCGGGATGAAAAACTGAAGGTGATCCGTGCGCTTGAGCCAGTGCCATCCGAGGACATTGTGCGCGGCCAGTATCGGGCGGGCGGGGATGAGCCGTCCTACGTTGAGGATTCCGAAAACTCCGACAGCAAGACCGAGAGTTTTTTGGCGATGAAGGTGCAGATTTCAAACTGGCGCTGGAGCGGTACACCGTTTTTCCTGCGCACTGGTAAACGCTTGCGGGCCCGCAAAAGCGAAATCGCCGTGGTGTTCAAAGACCCGCCGCACTCGATCTTCGAGCCGCAGGACGGGCAGAGCTGCAACCAGCTGATCATCCATCTGCAACCCGACGAGGGCATGGATATGCGCGTCACCATCAAGGAGCCGGGGCCAGGCGGTATGCGCCTGATGTCGGTGCCGCTTGATATGAGCTTTGCCGAAGCGTTGGGCGCCGATGCGGATGATATTCCGGACGCCTACGAGCGACTGATCATGGAT
>JAFLKA010000045.1 GCA_022712735.1 Marinosulfonomonas sp.
TTTTCATGTTCCGCCGCCCCCCGCGCTCTACCCTATTCTTAACCCTCTTTCCCTCCCCGCCGCTCTTCCGATCTACCTCCGAGGATCTGCCGCTGCCGATTGCCTGTGGGCAAACCATCAGCCAGCCCTCGGTTGTCGGGCTGATGACGCAGGCGCTAAAGGTGCAACCGCGCGACAAGGTTCTGGAGGTTGGCACCGGTTCAGGCTATCAGGCCGCGATCCTAAGCCAACTGGCGCGGCGCGTTTATACGGTGGACCGTTTCAGCCGTCTGGTGCGCGAGGCATCCGCGGTGTTTCGCAAGCTGGATCTGACCAATGTCACCGCCTTTACCGCCGACGGCAGTTATGGCCTGCCAGATCAGGCCCCGTTTGACCGTATCATCGTTACCGCAGCCGCCGAAGATACACCCGGCCCCCTCTTGGCGCAGCTGAAAATTGGCGGTATCATGGTTTTGCCCGTGGGTCAGGGGCAAACGGTGCAGAGCCTGATAAAGGTCACACGCACCGAAACAGGCTATGACTATGACGAAATACGACCCGTGCGTTTCGTGCCCTTGCTGGAAGGTTTGGGCAAAGAGTAAGACAGAATAATAAAGGTCCGGCAAACGGGCTGTGAAGTTGAGGATAGAGCAAATGGCCAAACGCCACCCCCCTTTGATGCGGGCCCTGATCGCGGGTACCGCTCTTACGACATTGGTCGCCCTGACCGGCTGCGATGATTTCGATTTTGACATACGCGATAAATTCGGCAATGCGCCCGATACATCCAGTGCGGCGCAACAGGCAACATCGCCACGCCCGCAGGAGGATAACCGTGGTGTTATATCCTATCCCAACTATCAGGTCGCCATCGCGCGGCGCGACGATACCGTGGCCGATGTGGCCACCCGCGTTGGGCTGGGAGCCGGTGAACTGGCCCGCTATAACGGCATCGCCCCCGACGCTAAACTGCGCCAAGGCGAAATCATCGCCCTGCCGCGGCGCGTTGCCGAACCATCCCCCGCCACGGGATCGGCCACCACGGGGCCATTACAGCCCGAAACCATCGATATCACCACCCTTGCCGGCGGCGCGATTGAACGTTCCGGCAGCACCCCCGCTGCTGCGCCAAACACGCCATCGGGTGCCGAGCCTGTCCGCCATAAGGTCGAGCGCGGCGAAACCGCCTATTCGATCTCGCGGCTTTATAACGTGTCGGTGCGATCCTTAGCTGAATGGAATGGCCTAGGGGCCAATCTGTCGGTGCGCGAAGGCCAGTATCTGTTGATCCCTGTTGCAAGTGCGGCCCAAACCGCCTCGGCAAGCGGCACAACCCAACCAGGCAGCGGCACCCCGACCCCTGTGCCGCCCTCCTCGACCAAACCGTTGCCCGCCGCAACGCCTGCATCCACCACACCAGCTCCTGCCTCGCCCAATCTGGGCGGCCAAAGCACAGCAGCCGCGAGCAACGCCAGACTGGTCTATCCGGTTCAGGGCAATATCATCCGCGCCTATTCTTCCAAAAGCGATGGCATTGATATCGCCGCCAAGGCAGGATCACCCGTGAAGGCAGCCGATGCGGGCACCGTGGCCACAATTTCCCTCAACACCGATCAAGTGCCTATTTTGATCATCCGCCATGCAGGCAACATGTATACAATTTATGCCAATATCAGCGACGTTACCGTGAAAAAAGGCGACCAAGTCAGCCGTGGCCAGACCATTGCCAAGGTGCGTTCCGCCAATCCGTCATTCGTGCATTTCGAGGTGCGCAAGGGCATCGACAGCGTCGATCCAATACCCTATCTGGAATAGCTCATCAGCCCTTGCGGCTTTCTTCGCTGAAACGAAGAGCGCTCCGTTTGGGAGCGATGAGTGGTCGCTTGCCTAAACCTTGACGCCTCTGCGCCCTGCCAGATCGGTGAAATACTGCCACGCCACGCGGCCCGAACGGGCACCGCGTGTCGCGGCCCATTCAATCGCTTCCGCACGCAGGGTTTGTGTTGTGATTTCAACACCATATGCGTCGCAATACCTGCGGATCATTTCCAGATATTCGTCTTGCGAGCAGGAATGAAACCCCAGCCACAACCCGAACCGGTCTGACAGCGATACCTTTTCCTCGACCGCCTCGGACGGGTTGATGGCTGATCCGCGCTCGTTTTCGATCATGTCGCGCGGCATCAGGTGGCGACGGTTCGATGTGGCGTAGAACACCACATTTTCCGGTCGCCCGATCACCCCGCCATCCAGCACCGCCTTTAGCGATTTATAATGTTCATCGTCATGGGAAAATGACAGATCATCACAGAACAGCAGGAACCGCATAGGCGCGTCCCTCAGCAACGCCAGCAAACGCCCGATACTGGGCAAATCCTCGCGCTGCACCTCGACAATCTTCAGGCTGTGGCCTTGCTCGATCACTGCGGCATGGATCGCCTTCACAAGTGATGATTTCCCCATCCCGCGCGCGCCCCACAACAGGGCGTTATTGGCAGGCAAGCCACGGGCGAATTGCAGGGTGTTTTCCAATAGCGTATCACGGGAACGATCCACCCCGACCAGTAGCTCCAGCGCCACGCGGTTTACATCGGCCACAGGCTCCAGATGGTCCGGCTCCACATGCCAGACAAAGGCATCAGCGGCGTCAAAATCGGGGGCGCTGGCGGTGGGCGGGCTGATCCGCTCCAACGCCGCCGCGATCCGCTCTAGCGTCTCGTCGCTCACTTGTCGTCGTCCTTGAAATAGCCCTCTTCATCTTCCTCGTCCTCATCGAACTCGGACATCAACGGGTCTTCTTCTTCGGATTCTGCATCGTCATCGTCGTCATCATCTTCGTCATCATCAAACCACAGCCCTTCGGCCCGCAGTTTCGCTTCGCGTTTCTTCTCGACATAAGCCACCAGATGGATCGAAATTTCATAGAGACCAAAAACAACAACAAACAGAATTAGCTGCGTCAGAACATCTGGCGGGGTGACAAGAGCGGACAGCAGCAGGATGCCGACAATCGCGTATTTGCGAACATTGCGCAGCCCCTTGGCACTGACCAGACCGGCCTTGCCCATCAGGGTCAACAGGACCGGCAGCTGGAAACACAGGCCGAATGCCACGATCATTTTCAGTGTAATATCAAGGGTTTCATTGACCTTGCCCTGAAACACAATTGAAATGCCACCGGCACTATCAGACGCGGTTATGGCGTCAGCACCCTTATCGCCAATAAAGGCTGCAAACACCGAAGACGCATCGGCAAAACCGAGGAAAAAGTTCATCGCCAACGGGATCACCACGAAATGGGCGAAGGATGCGCCAAGCAGGAACAGCAATGGCGAGGCAATGATGAAGGGCAAAAAGGCGGATTTTTCGTTCTTGTACAGGCCCGGGGCGACAAACCGCCATAGTTGGTTGGCGATCACTGGCGACGACAAACCCAGCCCGAAAACCATCGAAATCCGGATCAGGGTAAAGAAATATTCTTGCGGGGCAGTGAAAATCATCACCGGATTGGGATCGCCCAGCTCGCGCATGGTTTCCTCAATCGGGGCCAGTAGGAAATCGAGAATCCAGCTGCCGAATGCAAAACAGATGATCATGCCAATGATAAACGCCACCACCGATTTGATCAGTCGATCACGCAGCTCGGCCAGATGCTCAATCAACGGAGCGGTGGAATCCTCAACCTCTTCGGTCATGTTTTAGCGCCAGTTTTGGGTTTTGGTTTGGGCTTGGTCGCGCGTGGCTTGGCGGCGGCTTTGGGTTTTGCTGCGGGTTTTGCAGCTGCCTTTGGCTTTGGCGCCGCTTTCTTTGCCGCCGGTTTCGCCGCTGCTTTCTTTGCAGCAGGCTTGGCAGGTTTTGCCGCCGCTTTGGCTGCTGCCGCCTTTTTCGCCGTCGCCGCATGCATTTTCTTGGCCGCTTCGGTGCGCTCGGTCACAGATGCTGCTTTTTTCGCCTTATCCGCAGCCTTGGTTTCGGCGGCTTTCTTCTTGGATTCCGGTGTCATCGGGTCCCAGCTTTCAAACTGGGTCGCCACATCGTCCAGCGTATCCAGCCCAAGGCTCTTTTTTGACGTCGCGGCCTTTAGATCATCCGCCACGTCCTTTACGCCCGCCTGATCCGCCGCCTCGTTCATTGCCGACTGGAAATCGCGCGCCATGCCCTTGGCTTTGCCGGTGAACCGGCCAAGGGTGCGAAACATCCCGGGCAAATCTTTGGGCCCCACGACGATCAACGCCACGATGCCTACAACCATGAGTTCGGTCCAGCCGATGTCAAACATAAGGGATCCGCCTGTTCAGGTTCAAAGGATAGACGCGCTTTTAAGCGTCGTCTTTCACTTTTTCTGCTTCAGGGGTCACGTCTTTGGCGGCTGTCGCTGTGTCTTCCAGCTCTTCCTTGCCTTCGCTAACGCCCTTCTTGAACGACGTAATACCCTTACCCACTTCGCCCATCAAAGACGAGATTTTACCGCGCCCAAACAGCACCAGCACGACAACAGCGATCAGTAGCAGGCCCGGTAGACCAATATTATTCAGCATAGTTTTCTCCCATATTCAGGATGCCCAACCTCGCTGGGCATAAAATTCACCATCTGTATGTATTGCCTCTGGGGACAAGTTCAAAGGCCAAATGCACATCTTTCCTGCGCTTTTTGAAATGAATTGCACCCCCAGATAGTCAACTGACAGATTCATGTCAGTTGGGGGGCGTTATCAAAGGGGGCGAATCAACCGATTCATCAACCAGCCAAAAGGAAAATATCATGCGATTCTCTCTCCCTGTTCTGGCACTTGCCGCCCTGCCCTTCGCCCCCGCCGACAGCGCGCGCGCCGGTGGCGCCTCCCCGCTTGTTGCCGAAATCGTCACCTTTCGTCTGAATGCGGGTGTGGATGAAGCCCAGTTCCTGAGTGATGCCAAAGCAACCGATGCCATCGTGCGAGCCGCGCAGGGCTTTATCACACGCACCCTAAGCAAGGGCGGGGATGGCGTCTGGACCGACTATATCCTTTGGCAAACCCTTGCGGATGCACAGGCCGCCGCCAAAACCGTGGTGAATGATCCGGCATTCGCGCCCTTCGGACAGGCAATCGATTTTGAGACCGTGGTCATGCGTCACGAGGCCGTGCAGTGGCAAATGCAGCAATAACTTGACGCGAACATGCGGGTCAGGGAGTTTGCGCCATGCGCCGCACTGACCGCCTGTTTGAAATGATCCAGATCCTGCGCGACGGGCGATTGCACCGCGCGCAGGACATGGCCGAGCGCCTGGAAGTATCCGTGCGCACCATCTACCGCGATATGGATACGCTGATTGCATCTGGCCTACCTGTCGAGGGTGAGCGGGGCTTGGGATACATGATGACCGCCGCCATCACCCTGCCACCGCTGAACCTGACAATG
>JAFLKA010000046.1 GCA_022712735.1 Marinosulfonomonas sp.
GGCATTGAAGTCGGGCAGTTATTCTATTTTGGCACCAAGTATTCCGAGGCGATGGGGGCCACGGTGCAAGGTCCGGACGGAAAACCGGTGCCGGTGCATATGGGCAGTCATGGTATTGGTGTGTCGCGCCTGTTGGGGGCGATCATCGAGGCCAGCCATGATGACAATGGCATTATCTGGCCCGAAGGGGTGACGCCGTTTCACTGCGGCATCATCAACCTGCGCCAAGGCGACGAGGAAGCGGATGCGGCCTGCGAGGGGCTGTATAGCGCGCTGACGGCAGCGGGGCTTGAGCCGCTCTATGATGATCGGAATGAACGTGCCGGTGGCAAGTTTGCGACGATGGACCTGATAGGTTTGCCGTGGCGCATCACGGTTGGTCCGCGGGGCCTCAAAAACGGTGTGGTTGAATTGACCAGCCGTAAAACCGGCGAAAGCGTGGAAATGACGCCCGAGGACGCGGTGACCAAGGTGGTGGAAATTTACGCGGATCTGTGAGGCGCAGCGGCCAATCGGAATTTTTAAAAATTCCGGCACGGAAAATTGAAATTTTCCGGTTCGTTTTCTTCGAAGAAAACGACATGTGGGCCAACGCAAGGAATGGTTGTTATGGGATCGAACCTTGCCTATGCCTCTTTTAACAGCGCAATGATCTGGCCACGCACCTCCTCCGGCTGCGCCTCGACCGCCGCCATCACCCGTCGCAATTCACCGCGCACACCGTGCAACTGGTCAATCAGTGACAACACCACACCCAAAGCATCGCCCTTCAGGTCAAACTGTTCTGACAAATCGCAAATCAGTTCGATCCGTGCCAGATCGGTGGCGTCATAGACGGGGCCAGCCTCTGATTGGGTCGGGCTAAGGAATTCGTGTTTCACATAGGTCGTCAGGCGAGAACGGGTCAGGCGCCTGACCGTGGTGATGGTTTCCTGCTCGGTATAATATCGGCTCATATCGACATCCCTTCGCGCGGATCATAGGTGTGGCCCTTGCGCCAGTTTTGCATGAACTCGGTGAGGTCCGCATCAATGTCGGGCGGCATGACAATGCGCAGCTCAACCCGTTGATCACCAGCCACCTTGCCCGCCCGTTTCACGCCACGTCCCTTCAGACGCAAGGTCTGGCCGCTGCTGGCCCCTTTGGGAATGGTCAGATTGACCGACCCGCCAATCGTCGGGGCGGCAACTTTTCCGCCCAGAACTGCCTCGTCAATGGTGATCGGCAGGGTGATAAGGATGTCATCGCCCTCGCGCGTGAATATCTTATGGTCCTGCACGTTGATGGTAACATAGGCATCACCGCGCGCGCCCTTGCCGTACCCTTCACCGCCTTTGCCACGCAGACGGATGGTTTGGCCATCCACTGTGCCTTCGGGGATTTTCACCTCGAGATTATCGCCAGAGGGCAGGGTGATGCGTTTCTTGCCGCCCTTCACCGCCGCAAGGAAATCGACCTCGAGCATATAGCGCGCATCCGCGCCACGCGCATCAAAGCCAGCGCCATGTGCCGATTGTGCCTGACGCTGACGCAAGATGTCAGCAAACACATCCGACATATCGCCAAAATCCTCATACCCGTGCGAGGATTGATAGCTGTGGCCGGGCTGTTCGGCGTATTCACGGTAGAATTTTCGCTCGGGCTGTTTCTCGGCGCCTGACGCGTCGATTTCGCCAGCGTCAAAACGGTGGCGCATCTTCGGGTCTTTTAACAGATCATAGGCGACCGAGGCTGCCTTGAATTTGGCTTCGGCTTTGCTGTCCCCAGGGTTCAGATCGGGATGGCTATCGCGTGCGATTTTGCGATAGGCCTTTTTGATCTCGGCGTCGGTGGCTGATTTTGTTAACCCGAGCGATTTATAAGGGTCATTGCTCATTGGCATATGCTTTCGGTGATTATGCTTTGATACTGATATAATCATACAAGATGCATATTAAAGGTATAGTCATGGCGCCATGTTTGATCCACAAAATGATTAAAGCGCGCGTTACTGCAACGCGCGCTTTGATAAATTTTCGATCATCTGGTTGTGGCCCAGACTATACGTCGGGCCAATCCGCTTATTACCCTTGAACCAAAGATTTACAGCCACGAGGGCGTGCTGGCAGGCCCACTCGTTGTGGGTTTACAATCAGGTGCCACGTCGGGGCATACCCCGGGGCTTGTGCGCGAGAGTAGGAGCAACCATTTTCCAATGTGCGCCATTGGCCAGCACTGTCGCTAGATTTGGTGCTGAACTGGATCAGTGGCTGAACAGAATTGCTGTTTGACAACTCGCCTGCGCTGGCCATTTGTGTCAGGCCCGCAGTGAATACGATAGCCGAGATCAGTGTCAGTGCCTTTTTGGTGTTATCTAGTTTCATGATGTTTCCCCCATGAGAGATGATCGCCTTGCAAAAGTGCAGTATGGCAGTTGATGACATGTTGTTATTTTTGAAATGTGGGCAGACTGTGGCGCTCGCATGAAATTATTATGCGGGAAGCAGATGGCTGATTCAATCAAACGTTGTGATCCGGTCTAAATGCGGCCGTCAATCGCCGATTGCAGGATGATGAATTGGCATCCGGCCCTTGGGCTGGTATCGCCTCCTTGACCACGCATGCGGATATCGTCAAAATCCGGTATATAAAAACACGGCAGATAAAAACAAGGAGCAGACCAGTGGCAGGCCAGACAGCCCCTTTTGCACGCTTTGAATGGATGATTGCGTGGCGATACCTTCGCGCTAAACGCGCCGAGGGTGGCGTCAGCATCATGACATGGATATCCTTGGTCGGCATCACGCTGGCGGTGGCGGCGCTGATTATCACGCTGGCGGTGCGGGCAGGGTTTCGCGCCGAATTTGTCGATACCATTCTGGGCGCGAATGCCCATGTGACGGTCTATAATTCGATCACGGTCAATGATGCGGGCCAAACCACCCGTGTGATGCAAGACTATGAGGACAAGGCCGA
This sequence comes from Marinosulfonomonas sp., assembly GCA_022712735.1. Next base: position 2,956 of record JAFLKA010000046.1, read on the forward strand.
AGCGGTCCGCGCCATTGCTGGCGTCATCCGCGTTGCTCCGCTGATCAAGGGCCAAGTGATGGCCAATAATCGTGCCGCCAACACCGGGGCGCAAGTGTTCGGCATATCGCTGGCCGATCTGAAAACCATTCCCCGCATTGCCTCGGGTGAAAAATCGCGGGGCGATATCGAGCGTTTCAATGATGGTGTGGCGATTGGCATAGGGATTGCCAACTCCCTTGGCCTTGGAATTGGCGATAAAATCAAACTGATTTCCCCCAATGGCACCAAAACCGCATTCGGCGTCAGTCCGCGGGTGAATGTTTACGAGGTAACCTATATCTTTTCCGTCGGGCGCTACGATATCGACGGCATCCGCATCTATATGCCGTTCACCGAGGCGCAGAGCTTTTTCAACCGCGAGGGCGTGGCAGACGAGCTGGAAGTTATGGTCGAGGAGCCTGAGCAGGTCGATGATCTGACACTGGATTTGCTGCGGGCCGGTGGCGACAGGGCTATCCTGTGGACGTGGCGCGATGCGTCGGGGTCGTTCCTGCGGGCGTTGACAGTCGAGGATAACGTGATGTTTGTGCTGATGACGGTGCTGGTGCTGATCGCGTCGATGAACATCATTTCCGGTCTGGTGATGCTGGTTAAAAACAAGGGGCGCGACATCGGAATTTTGCGCACGATGGGCCTGTCCGAAGGATCGGTCCTGCGGGTATTCTTTATCTGCGGGGCGATGACGGGGCTGATTGGCACGATATTCGGGGTGATCCTCGGCTGCCTGTTTGCGCTCTATTTCGACCCGATCCTTGCGTTCGTCAGCGGGGCATCGGGCGGCGAGGTTTGGGATGCTTCGGTGCGCGGCATCTATAAACTGCCGGCCAAATTGCAATTGAACGATGTGCTGTCAGCGATCGGTCTGTCGCTTGGCCTATCCTTTATCGTCACCATCTTTCCGGCCCGACGCGCGGCGCGGATGAACCCTGTCGAGGCGCTGCGGTATGAGTAAACCAATGTTGGAACTACACGGGATCACCAAATCCTATAATCATGGCAAACCCAATGAAATCAACGTGCTGCGCGGTGCCGACCTGACACTGGCGGCAGGCGAGGTTGTGGCGCTGGTCGCCCCGTCGGGGGCCGGTAAATCAACCCTGCTGCATATCGCCGGACTGCTGGACACAGCCGATAGCGGCACTGTGCTGATCAACGGGGTGGATATGACCGGTCAGTCGGACCGCAAACGCACCAATGTACGCCGTAACGGGGTTGGCTTTATCTATCAGTTCCACCATTTGCTGCCTGAATTTTCAGCTGCGGAAAACATCGTTCTGCCGCAACTGGCCAACGGGGTGCCACAAGCAGTGGCCGAGGCCCGCGCCTTGGAATTGCTGGACAATGTCGGCGTTGCAGATCGCGCAGACCACCGCCCCGCAGCCTTGTCGGGCGGCGAGCAACAGCGGGTGGCGTTTTGCCGTGCGCTGGCCAATGAACCAAAGGTGCTGCTGGCGGACGAGCCAACGGGCAACCTTGACCCTGCGACCTCGGATCAGGTGTTCGCCGCCCTGATGGCGCTGGCGCGGGACACGGGGCTGTCGGCGTTGATTGCAACCCACAACATGGAACTGGCGGGCAAAATGGACCGCATGGTGCGGCTGGAAAACGGCGCGCTGGTGAAGGGCTGAGCTACACCGGGTTAAACCGCAAGTTGCTTTAGATCATATCGGGTTGATCGTGGATCGGTTATCCTTGGCGCTGAAACAGGCTGGAGGATACCCGATGCGATATCTATTTGCGCTCTCATTGGCCGCGCTGATC
>JAFLKA010000047.1 GCA_022712735.1 Marinosulfonomonas sp.
TTAGTGAAAGATTTCTTTGCAGTCACAGTCACCAAATCTCGCTTTTCCGAGAAATTGTCGGCTATTCAAAGTATGGTTTACAAACCAAAGTCCCTTTTCGTTGGCTTCGATTGTAACAACGCCATCTATCTCAAAGAGCGCGAAATACTTTTGCAAGTTCTCAACCATATCTTCGGTAAAATCGATCATGCCTTTTGGATGCCCCGAGGCACTCTGTTTCTTCAAAACCATTGAATTTCACTTTACGCTGTTGTTTCTACTCGCCCTTCAGGCGCTTTCTTGGTGTTGGTTCGGTCTATAACGGTGCTCTCGAAGGCAATGAATTTACCATTCTCGTTCCCTCTTATTTTTCCAAGTGCGCGGGGCATAAAGCCCATGCTTTTTGCCATTCTGAATAAGGCCGGTCTTGCCAGAACCAAACAATGTGTGGCCCCAATTGAATGCAGAAAGTCATTAGCGCCGTTTAAAACTTTTTGCCCAACCATTGCTTTCGGGTCCGATGCTAAGCGGGTTAGTTCCCATATTTTATCGTCAATAGGTGGCAGTTCATCACAAATATCTGAAGGTAGGCCGTCTAATCTGCCTAGATGCGCGTCCCGAAGCATATAGCTATATCCTTCTGTGCCATACGATCCGATATGGGTTGTTGTTCGGAGAAGTCGTGTTCCCCCTAAAACAACTCCGTTTTCATGCGCAATAATATAAACGGAATTGAAGCTATCGTATTGTTCATATTCCATTTCCTCGGCCGTGTGTAACGGCCAATCCAGCCTTTCAACAAACACCTCTTTTCGAAGTTTGAAAAAATCCGCGACCATGTTCCATTTTCCAGTATCGTCTGGGATCTTTAAGGCTTCAACAATAACAGTCATTTAGTCCCCACAGTTTTTCATTCGCATACGTTTAGTGATTGATATATTTTCAATTAATGGTAGCAAAGCAAAAGATGTGGTTTCTGTAGATTTGTTGTGTAGATATCTACAGAATTAGCCGGTTTATTTTCGTAGGGCAGTGAATTCATGAAGGAATTAATCGATAACTTTGATGCTAAGATATCCCCTTTAACCTCCATTGGAACACATGGTGTTACTCTTGCAGGCGATATTAAGATGAAAGGCCCTTCGTATGTTTACAGCACTTACCCAGAAGAATGGCAGAACAAATACTCCTCGATGGCGTTTATGATTACAGACCCAACAATTATCTGGGCCGCGAGAAATATTGGGTGCATCAGATGGTCAGAATTAAAGACCTACGGCCTCAAGAAAGTATTTAGAGAAGCCCGTGATTTTAATATAAATTATGGCGCAGTTTTTGCTACAAAATCAAATAAGGTTAAGTGTTTTATGACCATGGCGCGAGATGACCGCGACCTTACCGACAGTGAAATGGACGTTTGTATGACTGTTTTTACGTCGTTAACTGAAGAAGCGTTTGCTGTTCCTGTATTATCGAACGATGACGTTGAACTGATTGCCTTATTGGCTGAAGGTTTGAGCCTTAATGAACTTGGTGATCGTTTAGGGCTTGGTGTTACGGGTGTCCGTTATCGGAAAAAGAAATTGTTTTCCCTCTTGGGTGTTAAAAATGAGGCCCAAGCTGTTCGGGTAGCAATGCGCAGAAATATTATTGACTAGCCGTTTTCATGATAGGATAGGGCCAATCAGTTCCCAGCCACTGGCTGGTAAACTACTGTTTTCTAACAAGAGTCGCAGTTGAAGGTAGCGCGCGCCGCTACAAGTTATGTAAACGCCATTCAGAAATGTCACTGGTTGTGCAAAGCAGGAATGTCACCAAGGGTGCTGACGGTAGCAAGGCTTAGCAGCCCGGAGACGCAAGGATCGGAGGGTTGATAAGCCTTGCGGATTGATCAAATGGGGCGCTTTGGTTAGCGTCTTTGCATGGATCCGACCCTCAAACTTCACGCCAATGCCGATATCATGGAGCATTCGCCGCTTTTGCGCGGGATGGTTTTGACGCTGCGCTATGCTGAAGAGCATGGCGGGATCGGTTTGACCAAATCAGATGCGATGAACCGTAAGTTTGTGCATTGGGCCGCAGCTGCCTTTAATTGGCCGGGGCACACGCCTGAGGAGTTGTTTGTGGTTAACAAGGTGCTCAATGAGCAAGACATGTTTCCGCTTTGGCCCCTGCGCAATCTGCTGCATCATCTCAAGTTGCTCAGGCGGTATAAGAGAACATTGCGCGCGACGGCGTTGGGACGATCACTGGCTGCGGACCCTGCCAAGTTCTTTGATCTGGTTGCCCCGATTTACCTCTATCGCTTTGTTCATGACGAATACACGCGCGATGGGGAGGATCATGGTGTTCTGGGCAACTGGCACATCTTTTTGAATCTAATCAATATCGAGGCGCGGCAAGGCTGTAGATCAGAGCGCTTGATTGAGATTCTCTATGGAATGACTGACAGCGAGGGTTACGATCCACATTATAGCGCCGTTCGTTCGACCTTTCGGATCAACGTCATCCGGCCCTTATGCTGGCTTGGTCTGTTGTGGGAAGAGCCCGATAGCAAGAGCATACTCAGCGACAGCACATATCACAAAACGCCACTTTGGGCTGCATCTCTGAAGCTAGAATCTGACAATCAGCCTAAGCTTCGTTTGGTAAAATAGCCGCCTCGCGTTCTGCCCGTTTGCGCGCGTAGTAGGCTTCCATCTTTGACGGGCGCCCCGGCGGTGTGCGGCCTGTCTTCACGTAGCCGTTCTTGGCGCTAACCGGTTTGACCTTTGGTTTAGGCGCAGCCTTTTCCTGCTCAATTTTGATATGAGACAGCACCGCACTGAGACGCTTGTTCTCAGTGATGGCAGCATGGGTTATTCGGCGTTCTGGGTTCAGGATCGTATGGGGCAGGGCCATTCCATTGGCCCGTACCTGAATACGTCCGTTGGCCAGCTCAAAGATATCGACGTATTTGCCAACAAGACCACGCGTCAGATCATTGATCTCCAGCTTGATGCGCTTGCGGTCGTATTTGAGCGTCAAATCCTTGCCCACGTAGCGTTTGTCGCGCAGGCAAAAGACTTCATTCAGTCGATCGGGTTCGATGTTGAGGGCGCGATGCAGGTTATCTGACTTGGCCGGGGCCTTCGCAAATTTGGCGTTGAAGCGCGTCATGAAGCCTTCAAGAAACGCGTTGCCATCGTCCATTGAGGATATGCCTGCAAGCCGCAACTCTTTGACCAACCGATCCTGAAGCGTGCGGTTGGCCCGTTCGACACGGCCTTTGGCCTGAGAGCTGTTTGCGCATAATATCTCGACGTTCAGCTCTGCCAATGCACGACCAAACTGGGTCATTCCCGTCATATGTTGATTGGGCTTTGCCACGCGAAATACGGTGTGTTTGTCACTGTAAAAGGCAACGGGACGACCGTGCTTGAGCAGGTAGCTTTCCAGCGCAGAAAAATAGCTGAACGTACTTTCTGATGGCACGAACCGCAGTTCCATCAACATGCTTGTCGCATCGTCAATGAAAACGAGCAGGGTGCAGGGATCGGCCCGATCCTCGAACCAGCGATGATCTGAGCCATCGATCTGGATAAGTTCGCCGTAACACTCACGGCGCAATCGAGGCTGATGAAACGTGCGCCTCTGCTTGCGCGACAGCCACAGACCATCTTCGGCCATCCATTTCCGCAGCGTCTCACGCGAGACTTTGAACCCATGATGCTCCGCCAACATCTCCGCAGCTAAAGTCGGGCCAAAATCCTCGTAGTTCTCTTTGACCAACGCCATGGCATAGTCGCGCTTGGACTTGTGTATCTGGTTGTTTGGGACTTTGCCGCGCGCTTTGTGACGGATCGCTGGCGCACCTTCAGTTCGGTATCGCTTCAATAACCGAAACATCTGCCGCTTTGTGATGTCCAACATGTTAGCGCCGTTCTGAACGCACAATCGTCCATCATCAACCTGCGCCAAAACTTCGATACGGTTCAAATCTCGCTCGCTCATCATCACCCATCCCATGCTCAATCTCCCTCAGTTCATTTGAACAAGAGAGTGACATTCCTGAATTGCACAGGGGTGACATTATCGCTTTGCTGCTACAAGTTATTTAGCACATAATAGTTCTTATGTTAAATATGGTTACACCAACTGCCCATTAGGCGATAGAATACCAAGCCCCGCGAGCACGACCATGAAGCGTGAGATGGCCATCTTGCACAAGCGTTCTAAAATGCTGCTTGAGCGTATTTCTGTTAACGCCCGTCAGCGCCACAGCATCCGCCATTGTTAACCGACCATGCTCGCGTGTGAGTTCAATAAGCTGTGCCGCAATTTCAGATAGCGCACCCATCATGAGCTTCTCACGCTCAACCCGTGTTTTCAGCCGCTGCATTTGGCGTTGTAATGCTGTGAGGAAAAACTCCAACCACGGGGTCCATTCTGGATCATTGTTGCGGATCGTGCCCTGCGTTTGGCGCAGCGCCAGATAGTAGCCTTCTTTGCTTTGCTCAATCACGCTTTCCAGCGAACTATAGGGTACGTAGTGATAGCCGCTTCTCAAGAGCAGTAATGTTGTCAGCACACGGCTGAGGCGTCCGTTCCCGTCTTGAAACGGGTGAATTTCCAGAAACACGACGATGAAGATTCCGGTGATCAGCAAGGGGTGCAGCACCCCCTCCTCGATCGCGTTATTATACCAGCCAATAAGTTCTCCCATTAATCTTGGGGTATCAAATGGCGTGGCCGTTTCAAACACGATGCCAATTTGAGCCCCAGTTTCGTCAAAGGCTGCAACGCTGTTTGAGGCTGTTTTATAAGAACCGCGATGGCGTTCATCTTTGTGGCTATATTGCAGGAGGTCACGGTGCAATTGCCGAATATGGTTTTCGCTCACTGCTATGTCTGCCCAAGAGGCAAAGACCATTTCCATAACGTCTGCGTATCCCGCGACCTCTTGTTCATCACGGGTATCAAAGGATTTGATTTCTAAGTTAGAC
>JAFLKA010000338.1 GCA_022712735.1 Marinosulfonomonas sp.
GACGCTGAACGTGGTTGCGCCGTTATCTTGTGCCCAGATCGCGGCGACCCCCATGATGTTGACGGCGACACCTTGCCGACGTTGGTCGGGAACCACCTCTAACGCGTGTAACATGGCCATTGAATTGTGAATTGCAAGGTAGGCAACACCGGCGGCACGGTCATTCTGACGGGCGAGGATGGCGGTTTTCGGGCCCTTGGCGCGGGCCATAACCGCTTGACGGCCAGCGTCAATACCCTGCTCGGCCCAGATTTCATTGATGATCGCCAAGGGTGGCCAGATGGCAAATGCGGCGAGGCGTTCGGGGGCGATTTTGGTCAGGGTTTCGATCGGACAAGTATACAGATTTACGGGGTCTTTGATGCGATAGCCTTTGGCCACAAGCAGCGCGTCAAGCGCATCATCCCCTTCGCGGATCATAAATAACGGGTTTTGGCCTAGTGCCCCCATCGCCTCTTCGGCCACGTTGATATCTTCAGATGTAACAGGGCCATTGGCCGTGGCCGAGGACACACGCTGCCCTCCGCCCGCCCCCTTACGGATGGTCCAGTTGCCGATGGTCAGGAATTCGGCAGCAGGCCATGTGGCATCGCCGGTTTGATACAGGGCTTGGGCGGGGGTCATTTGGGCTCCGGCGGAAATAGGGTCGTGAGGTGGGACATGGCGGCGTCCAGTTTGGCGGCGTCAGTGCCGCGCCCGACAATATTGGTGCCATAGGTGCCGTTTGTGTAGAACGGATATGAACCGAATGAAAGATCAGGAAATTCAGCCGCCAGTTCCCCCAGCGGTTTGGCAATCACGCCTTCGGGTTGCATCAGGCGCAGGGTTTGACTGATCAAAGGGGTGCCGCCGGACAGGGTGGGCAGTAGGGATGCCACCATCGCCTTGAAGATCATCGGAACGCCAGCCATCACATGCACATTTTTCAGGGTGAAACCGGGGGCGGCGGAAATCGGGTTTTCGATCAACGTGGCCCCGTCGGGGATGCGGGCCATACGCAGGCGGGCGTCGTTCAACCTGGTGTCTGTGGTGGCGTAATGGGCGACCAGCAGCGCGCGGGCGTCATCGCGGATACTGATCGGCGTGCCAAAGGCTGCGGCCACCGCATCAGCCGTAATATCGTCATGGGTCGGGCCAATACCGCCCGAGGTGAACAGGTGGGTGTGACTGCCCGCAAGTTTCTGCACCGCAGCAATGATCGCGCCCGTGTCGTCCGGCACCACGCGCACCTCGGTCAAATCAATGCCATGTGCGGTTAATTCTCCCGCAAGGTGATGCGTGTTGGTGTCTTGGGTGCGCCCCGACAGAATCTCGTCGCCGATCACCAGCATGGCGGCAGTTGGGTTGATCATCTTGCTATCCTTGTCGCTTCCTTGCATCCAATATATGCCTGTTTTATGCGCTTTCAAACCCCCCTGATCCCCGCCACCCTGATCCGCCGCTATAAACGGTTTTTGGCCGATGTGCGGCTGGCCGACGGGCGCGAGGTGGTGGCGCATTGTCCCAATCCGGGGTCGATGATGGGGCTAAAGGACGAAGGGCTGCGGGTGTGGCTGGAGCCGAATGATGACCCAAAGAAAAAGCTGAAATATGGCTGGCGGTTGGTGGAGTTTCCGGAGGGTCATTTTGTCGGGGTGGATACGGCTGTGCCCAATCGGGCTGTGCGTGCATCGCTTGAGACGGGCGAGGTGGCGGAGCTGGCCGCCTACGGAACAGTGCGTCCCGAGGTGAAATACGGCGAGAACAGCCGGATAGATTTCCTGTTGAGCGAGGCCGGTTTGCCGGATGCCTATGTCGAGGTCAAAAGCGTAACATTGATGCGGGAAACAGGCTGGGCCGAGTTTCCGGATTCTGTAACCGCACGCGGAACGAAACATCTGGCAGAGCTTGTCCGGATGGTGACTGCGGGGCACAGGGCGGTGATGCTCTATCTGGTGCAGCGAACGGATTGTGACCGGTTTACTTTGGCGGCAGATATTGATCCCGCCTATGCTGCTGCTTACGCGGCTGCCCAAAAGGCAGGGGTCGAGGTGTTGTGCTATGGGACCAAAATTACACCTGACGGTGTTTGGCTTACGCATGCGCTGGAAGTTTCCGATCCGCTGCCTTATCTAGACGATAACAGCTAGGAGAACTGCTTTGAATGATGCACAGGGCCGCGTGACCAAAGACGGTATTAGAATTTATCAAGCGTCGGATTTTGACGGCATGTTTGCGGCTGGCAAATTGGCCGCCGAAATTCTGGACGAGGTTGCGCCGATGGTTGTTCCGGGTGTGACCACGAGCGAGTTGGACCGCTACATCACTGATCGGGTCGAGCATGCAGGCGCGAAATCGGCGACGATTGGCTATAAGGGCTACAAGCACGCCAGCTGCATTTCGGTCAACCATGTGGTGTGTCACGGCATCCCGGGTGACAAGCGGCTAAAGGACGGTGACATCGTCAATATCGACGTCACGGTGATTGTCGATGGCTGGTTTGGCGATACCTCGCGGATGTATGTGGCGGGCAAGTTGGGCCGCAAGGCCGAGCGGTTGGTTCAGGTCACCCATGACGCGCTGATGAAAGGGATCGAGGCGGTAAAGCCGGGCAATACCTTTGGCGATATCGGCCACGCGATCCAGTCTTATGTCGAAGCACAGCGCATGTCGGTGGTGCGCGATTTTTGTGGTCACGGGCTGGGGCGCGTATTTCATGCGCCGCCCAATGTGCTGCACTATGGCCGCGCCGGAACAGGGCCGATGCTGGAAGAAGGGATGATTTTCACCATCGAGCCGATGGTCAATCTGGGCCGTCCCGAAACCAAGGTGTTGGCGGATGACTGGACAGCGGTAACGCGGGACAAATCGCTGTCGGCGCAGTTTGAACATTCCATCGGGGTCACGGCGGGCGGGTGCGATATTTTCACGCTGTCGCCGGCGGGTAAGTTCCATCCGACTTATAGTTAGTTAAGGCGTGGGGGTAGATAAGCCAAGCAATCGCGGCAGCTCTGCCATTGACCTGATCACGGTCGCACCCGTGGCTGCAAGTTTAACGTCATCACTGCGTTCGGCAAATCCAATACAGCGCATTCCTGCGTTGGCGGCCCCTTTACAGCCGGAAGGGCTGTCGTCGATAACAACGCAATCAGCAGGCGCGACACCAAACTGTCGGGCAGCAATCAATAACAATTCAGGATCAGGTTTGGCCGTTCCATAGGTGTGAGCGGAAAATATCGCGCCTTGAAATCTGTCCCATAGGCTATTTTGGCCAAGGGTGATTTGCATCTTTTCCTCGGACCCGTTTGAAACCACGCAATGCGGAATTTTTGCACTACTCACAAGGTTCAGAACATCAAGAACTCCGCTCACCAATGGCACACCATTTTCCAGTTGGGCGTAAAAGCGGCCGTAAAAATCATCGACCCAATTGTCTGGCAGATCAGCCCCCATTTGACGCGCAACGATGGCGGCACCTTTCATTGTGCCACCGACAAAGAGTGTATCGCAATCGGCCAAAGTAAGGTTCAATCCGAAGCGAGAAAGGTCTTGCAAAAGAAAGGTGTTAGCAAGTGGCTCGCTATCGACCAACACGCCATCGCAATCAAAGATGATGAGGCGGGGTGGGGTCACGAAGTGGACTCCATTATCGAAATCCACGTATCCCCATACCGCCGCTGGTCATGCAGCTCATACCCCTCGGGCGCATGTTGCGGGCTGCTTTCTTCCCAGATGATCAGCGCGCCATCCGCAAGCCACCCCCCAGTGCGGGCGGTGGCCAGCGTCGTTTCGCCCAGCCCCTTGCCATAGGGCGGGTCCATGAAAATCAGCGAACAAGGGGTGCTTTTGTTTGGCGGCAATTTGGTGGCGTTCGTGCGGATCAAACGGGTGGTGGTTTTATCGCGCCGCGTCAGGTCGATGTTCTCGTGGATCAGGGATTGTGCCTTGCGGCCATCATCGACAAAGGTGGCATGCGCCGCACCACGCGACAGGGCCTCAAACCCCAACGCGCCGGTGCCCGCGAACAGGTCCAGCACCCTTGCGCCGTCGATCACATCAAGATGGGTCAACATGCTGAACAGGCTTTCACGGACCCGGTCGGTGGTGGGGCGCAAATGGGCACCCTTGTCGCCCTTGCCAACCGAGGCCAACGCGCGGCCCCTAAACTGTCCGGCAATGATCCTCACCCGGTAAT
>JAFLKA010000300.1 GCA_022712735.1 Marinosulfonomonas sp.
GGCGTCAGTTCCGATGGCCGCGCCACGAACGCACAGCCCGCCGCCAGCGCAGGCCCAGCCTTGCGGGTGATCATCGCGTTGGGAAAATTCCACGGGGTGATGGAGCCGACAACACCGATCGGCTGCTTGATCACAGTGATACGTTTGTCCGCTTGATGGCCCGGAATGGTCTCGCCATAAACCCGCTTGGCCTCCTCGGCAAACCACTCGATAAACGATGCGCCATAAATGATCTCGCCACGCGCCTCGCCAACAGGCTTGCCCATTTCTGCCGTCAGAATAGTGGCCAGATCATCGGCATTCTCGACCATCAATTCATACCACTTTCGCAGCACATTGGCCCGCTCTTTAGCCGTCAGCGCTGCCCACTTCTTTTGTGCAACATAAGCCGCCGCAATGGCGCGGCTCACATCCTCACGGGGCAAATCCGCCACCGTACAAATCACATCACCCCTAGCTGGATTAATGACCTCGAATGTGGCGCCATCGCTGGCCTCCACCCACGCCCCGTCAACATAGCCTTTGGTTGCCAACAGGCTCGGGTCTTTCAATAGGGTTGATAGGTTGGTCTGGGAATCTAACATGACGTTCTCCTGCAATTCTGTTAGGCAAATCCAAACCACGCATGCGCAACCTTGTCCAGCACAAGCTAGAGTACGCTAAAGGATACCAGATGGATTATGACGACGCCTACTCAAACGGGGCCTACATCAAAGACGCCGACAGCTACCCGCCAAAATGGGAAGATGCCGCCCATGAATGGCGCTCGGTTGAAAATGCGGTGGGCCGCGCCCGCCTCAACCTTTCATATGGAACGGGGGACCGCGAAGTATTCGACCTGTTCTACCCCGCCTCCGGCAAACCTAAGGGGCTGATGGTGTTCGTGCATGGCGGCTACTGGATGGCCTTTGATAATAAATCATGGTCACATTTATCGGCAGGCGCAACGGACCGCGGCTGGGCCGTGGCAATGCCCACCTACACCTTGGCCCCCGACGCCCGCATTTCCGAAATCACCCAGCAAATCGCCCGCGCGATCAACGCCGCCGCCAAAGCCGTCACCGGCCCGATTGTGCTAACCGGCCACTCGGCTGGCGGCCACTTGGTTGCCCGAATGCGCAGTAACGATGTGGCGCTCACCGTGGCGGATCGCCTGCAAAATATTGTGCCAATCTCACCCCTGTCCGATCTGCGCCCCCTGCTACAAACCAAAATGAATGACACCCTAAAACTGGACATGGAAGAAGCAATCACCCAAAGCCCGCTGCTCGCCAAATCCCTGCGCGATGTCCCCACCCACGTCTGGGTTGGTGCCGCTGAACGCCCCGCCTTTCTGGATCAAGCCCACTGGCTGGCGGACACATGGCATGACACGTCCTTGACCATCGCAGCCGACCGGCACCATTTCGATGTGATTGATGATCTGGCGGACGGGGACAGCGCCTTGATGGCGGCCTTACTGGGTTAACGGCGGGGTAACACATCCCACCGCACGCCGCGTTAATGTGCCGACTCAATGAATTTCATCATACGGGAGTCATATGGAAATCATATGCAATTCATATAGCGAAATCCGCGCCAAACCCCTTGTTTACTTATGATTCGCGACATAACGCCGGAAAAACAGCATCTACCCGAATTTTTCCGCCCATGTCGGTAAAATATCCCCATCCGCAGGCGTCGCCTCATAAACCCCCCGCGCAATCGCGCGGCTCAGACAAACCGCCGCCGTATGCCCTAATCGCAGCGGGTCAAAAACCGGATCAGGCAGATCAATTTTGCCGGTCGAAACCCCGAACACCAGATCCCCGTCAAACGGCGTATGGCTCGGCACAATTGCCCGCGCCATCCCGTCATGTGCTGCCGTCGCCATCCGCGTTGCCTGCGCTTGGGTCATCACCGCATCCGTGGCGATAATCGCGATCGTCGTGCTTTCGCCCAACTGTGCCTCGGGCCGTGGCTCATATAGTGCATCATACTTTGTGGCCACCTTGCCACCACCAAACTCACCACCCATTTCAAACGGTGCCGCCCAAAACTCAGGGCCGTCGCCAACCGTCACCGACCCCAACGCATTCACCGCCACCAACGCCCCAACGGTCACGCCGCATTCCAGCACAACCGACGCCGAACCCAGCCCGCCTTTCAGGCCCGTCACCGTCGCCCCAGCGCCTGCCCCATGACTGCCCAACGCAAATTCAACACCCGCATTATCCAGCGCCATTATGCCCAGATTACGGTAAGGGTTTTCATCCCAATCCTTGTCACCACCATTCAGCAAATCAAACAGGATCGCCGCCGGAACAATCGGTATTTTTTGCCCGCCAACATCAAATCCGCGGCCCATTTTGCGCAAACCGTCCGCCACACCGGATGCCGCATCCAGACCAAAGGCCGACCCACCCGACAACACCAGCGCATCCACCTCCTGCACCACTTTGTCAGGGGCCAATAAATCGGTTTCACGGGTGCCTGGCGCACCGCCCATCACATGAACACCCGTCACAAATGGCGCGTCTCCAACCAGCACAGTTGTCCCCGATTTCACATGGGCATCAGCGGCATTTCCAACCCGCAAACCCGCCACATCCGTTATCAGATTATACGCTCCGACTCTCATCTAATCACCCTTAAATACAACGCCCACCATCGACTTCCATCGCCACGCCGGTGATCATGCTGGCCTCATCCGAGCATAAAAACGCAGCCGCATTTCCCATGTCTTCAGGCGTTGAAAACCGCCCCAATGGAATGGTTGATAAAAACTTCGCCCTGATCTCTGGCGTGTCTTCGCCCATAAAGGTTTTCAGCAACGGCGTTTCGCCCGCCACAGGATTGATCGCATTCACCCGAATACCGAACGGTGCCAGTTCAACCGCCATGGTGCGGGTCGCCGTAATCATCCAGCCTTTGGACGCATTATACCAGTTCAGGTTCGGGCGTGGTGACACACCAGCGGTCGAGGCAACATTCAAAATCACACCGGACTTCGCCGCCTTCATCAGTGGCACAACTTCACGTGCGGTCAGGTAAACCGACTTGGCATTCACCGCCAACACACGGTCGAAATCTTCCTCTGAAATCTCCTCCAGCGGGCCGGGCATATGGGTGATGCCCGCGTTGTTCACCACAATATCGATCTGCCCGAACGCCGCTTGTCCCGCCGCAATCATCGCCTTCACGCTCTCTCCGTTTGCCACATCGACAACCTGTGAAATCGCACCCAGTTCTTTTGCCACATCAATAGCCGCATCGCCATTGATATCCGCCACCATCACCCGCGCCCCCTCGGCCACAAACTTGGCCGCAATGCCCGCGCCAAAGCCCGATCCGGCCCCGGTGATAATCGCTGTCTTTCCCTTTAGTCGCATTGAATAGCCCTCGTATTTACCCTTGTTATTCACAACTTGCCACGCTTTACCGACGCCGCGCAAGCTCCCTATACAACGCCTCTGCCGACACCCCGATTTCACTGGCAATCCGGTGCCATTCCCCCTTGTCCGGCAGTTGGTTATCATTCCAGACCAGCCACGCATCCAGCCGGTCCGCAACACGACGTAGCGACACAATTTCAGCCCGCAACCGCGCCTCCCGAACCTCCTGCGCCAGATGCGCAACAAAGGCGGTTGTGACGGCAGGATCATCTGCAACCAGGTTTTGAACATCATTGCGGGAAAACACTGATAACACCGATGGGACAACCGCCTCGGCCGCACAATGATAGGCCCGCGCCGTGATCGAGGCCTCGGCCAGCAGACTGCCCGCCCACGCCCGTTGCAAGATAAATTCAGCCCCGTCCGGTTGGCGCCGCAGCAAATGAACTTCGCCGCTTTCAATGCGAAAAACCGACGTCACCGGATCGTCACGCTCAAACAATGCAGTTCCACGCGGCACCTCGCGGGTGATGTAACGAAGCTGTGTAAGATGGTCAAAAAAGGACATAGGCATGATCACTATCATGTCACGTGCCGGATTTATCAGGCAAGGATAAATTGGAAAACCAATTCGGAACAGGATAATCCAAATGAAACACATGATGATAGCGGGCCTTTTGCTAACCGCGCCAGATATAGCCATCAGTCAGGAAACCCATAGCGGTATGAACCATGATGCGATGACGCATAGCGCAAACATGGGTCAGGGTGAAACGATGGCAACGGGCTTGCAAATGCACCCCGCGACCGAGGCGGGTCAATCCGCCTTTGCCGCAATCGAGGAAATCGTGCTGGCGCTGGACGCAGACCCTGAAACCGACTGGTCCAAGGTCGATATTTCGGGACTGCGCGAACATCTGGTCGATATGGAGCTGGTGTTTACCGACGCGATAGTGGAAACCACCGAGGTCGAAAACGGGTT
>JAFLKA010000048.1 GCA_022712735.1 Marinosulfonomonas sp.
GCCGTGTCGCGCAGGATGGTGACGGGGGCAAAACCGACGATGTTGGCATCGCCGACATAACGCACGCCCAATACCCCGTCGTTATCGAGTGTTAGCGAGGATTGCGGCAACAGATGCGCCGATGCGCCGTCAGATGCCACAAGGATTTCAACGGTTTGGCCGTCGCGGATCGCAAGGCCGGTGTTGGGCACTTCGACCTCGACGCGAAAGGTGCGGGTGAGCGGGTCGGCAGAGCGTGACAGGAACGTCACCCGCCCGACAACCTCGCCCCCAGTGGCCAGACGTGCGCCCGCCATCGCCCCGACAGTGACGCGGTCAACTTCGGTTTCCGGCGCGAAACCAACCAGTTTGATCGGGTCCAGCTGGATGATCGTGGCGCAATGCGCGCCGGGTTGCAGAAACTCGCCCAATTCGGCGGTGTCGGTTTCCAGCAGCCCGCCAAAGGGCGCGGTGATGGTCAGGTATTCGATGTCTTTTTCGGTTGCGGCAACGCTGGCTTTGGCAGCCTCGGCGCTGGCCTTGGCTGAAACCACCGTGGCCTTGGCGCTCTCGACACCCGCAAGGGCCGCTTGCAACACGGCCTCGGCTGATGCGGCGCGGGTTTCAGAGGCATAGCCGCTTTGTTGCAAGCGCCGCGCGGCGTTTTCGCTGATTTTGGCCTCGACCAATGTGGCGGCGGCCCCTATTGCGCGGGCTGCCGCCTCGGGCAGGCGGGCCTCGGCCTCGATCAAACGTGCCTTGGCTTCTGCCAAGCGGGATTCGCGGGTGCCGGGGTCCAGTTGGCACAGGGTTTGGCCAGCCTCGATATAGGCGCCTTTGCGCAATGGCGTCGAAATCACTTTGCCGGATGTTTCGGCCATTACGTTGACTTGGCGGGCTGCTTCTGTGCGACCGCGCAGCAAAACCGCACTATCGACGGTTTGGGCGACCGAATGAATGGCCACAACCGAGACAAGGTGCACGGGATCGTCGGATGTGTTTGCGGCGTCCGATATTGCGGGGGGCGTTGTTTGCTGTTGTGCGGTCATGTCCGTTGAGACCGCTTCATTGCTGGCAAAGCCCAACAGGCGGTCCCGTTCAAACACCAGCAGATATAGAAACGCCGAAACCAGGATCGCGATTAGGAAAGGGAGCAGTTTCATTCAAGCCTCGTTTGTGCGGATCGCTCAGGTGAATTTACCCGACGTCATTTTAACTAAACTATACAGTTCAGTTAGCGAATGCAACGGGCAAATTACAAGGATGGTTTGCAATGGCGCGCTGCCCCTTGGCAAAGTCTATTGTGATAGGTAAAACATCGTTAGAAAATATCAAGCCGTAACGCATACAGGGGTGTGCGAAGGCGTCAGGGGAATGTGCCGTGAGCGAGACAGACAGTTTTATCGAAGAAGTCAGCGAAGAGGTGCGTCGCGACAAGTTGTTTGCGTTGATGCGCAAATATGCTTGGGTCGGTGTTTTGGCGATTTTGCTGCTGGTTGGTGGTGCGGCCTATAATGAATGGGCCAAGGCCCGCGATATGACAGCGGCACAGAATTTCGGCGACAGCCTGCTGCAAGCGCTGGAACTGGACGATAGCGGTGCGCGTGCAGCGGCACTGGCCAAGGTTGACGCGGGGGATGCGGGGGCGCAATCGCTGTTGGCGATGCTGCAGGCCGCCAATGCACAAGCCGCAGGCGACAAGGCAGCCGCAACGGCGGCGCTGGCAGGGGTGGCGGATGATGCGACCCAACCCAAGGCCTACCGCGATCTGGCCACGCTAAAGCTGGTATTGCTGGCGGGCAGCGACATGGCAGCGGACGTGCGCCGTGCTAAACTGGCGACACTGGCGATTGCCGGTGCCCCGTTCCGCCTGTTGGCCGAAGAACAGCTGGCCATGCTGGATGTCGAGGAAGGCAACAATGATGCAGCTATTACCCGCCTAAAGGATATTATTAGCGATGTTGAGGTGACAGCAGGCTTGCGCAATCGCGCGTCACAGTTGATTGTGGTGTTGGGTGGAGAAATTGACGCCTCGTAAATACGGGGCGCAGGGGGCAAGCGTGACAGACTATGAACGCAAGATCGAGCGACAAGAAAAAGGTGCAAATGCCATGAAGCTGACCCGGATAATTGCAGGGGCGGCCATTGTTGGCCTGCTTGTTGGTTGTGCGAAACGCGAAGTGATTCTGCCAGGCGAACGTCTGGACCTGCGCAGCCCGCTTGTCGAGGTTGCAGGGCAGGATGACGGAGCGACGGTTGCGGCAACGACGGCAGAAGTTGTAAACCGTGCCGTGCCGATCAATCTGCCCGCCACAGTGAACCACAGTGAATGGACCCACCGCAACGGCACACCGGAACACAAGATCACCCATCCGGCGCTTGCAAAGAACCTGACCCACATCTGGAGCGCCTCGATTGGGGCGGGCGAAAGCCGCAAGTACCGGATCACGGCTGATCCTGTTGTTTCAGCCGGACGCATATTCACGCTGGATGCGCAGGCCGGTGTTATGGCCCATTCAACCAGCGGGGCTGTGATCTGGTCGCATGACCTGACGCCCGCCTCTGACAAATCCGGCGAAGCCTCGGGCGGCGGATTGGCCGTTGACGGCAATACGGTCTATGCCACGACGGGGTATGGCGCATTGGTGGCGCTGGATGCAGCCACTGGCGCTGAACGCTGGGTGCAAAAACTGGATGCGTCTGCCACGGGTGCGCCAACCGTGCGCGGTGATCTGGTCTATGTGACATCGCGCGACAGCCGTGCCTGGGCGATCAGCACCAAGGATGGCCGGATCAAATGGCAACTGCCAGGATCGCCAACACCATCGGTGATGGTTGGCGGCACGGCACCGGCGGTCACGGATAAATTTGCGGTCTTTCCTTTTGGATCGGGCGAGTTGATTGCTGCGTTTCGCCAAGGCGGGGTGCGCACATGGGCATCCTCGGTGTCGGGCAAGCGGCGTGGCCGCGCCTATGCCGGTATCACCGACATAACCGGTGATCCGGTGGTCGCCAACGGCGTGGTCTACGCAGGCAGCCAATCGGGGCGCATTGTCGCGCTTGATCTGGGCAGCGGCGAGCGGATATGGACCGCCACGGAGGGCGCCTACAGCCCCGTGTGGCCTGTGGGTGGATCGGTGTTTCTGGTCAGTGACGAGGCAAATCTGGTGCGGCTTGATGCTGCCACCGGTGAACGTATCTGGGCCGTTGAAATGCCCTATTACACACGAGAAAAAGTGCGCCGCCGCAAGGCCGTGTTTGCGCATTACGGCCCGGTTCTGGCCGGTGGTCGTCTGGTCGTGGCCAGCAATGACGGTGTGATCCGGTCCTTCAATCCGGTTGATGGCGCATTGATTGGCACAGTCGATATTCCCGGCGGGGCGACAACCAATCCGGTCATTGTGGGTGGTGTTATGTATGTGGTGTCAACGAAAGGACTGTTGCACGCCTTTCGATAGTTCGAGGAAAGGAGAAATATGACATTCTATCACCCTTTATGGTTGATCTTTAGTCTAGCGACAGGCACATTGAAATAATGTTCTTGGGCAAGGCTTTAGATACAGCTTTTGATGAGCTAGGTGAAATCGCCCCCGCAGGTTTTGCGGCAGGGCTGAAGCTTCGCTTTTCAGGTCCGGCACTGGTCAGGGATACATACCCTGCCGAGTGGAAAGAACATTATGCAGAAAGCCTGATGGCATATTGGGATCCGGTGGTTGTCTGGTCATTGACCAACACCGGTCACAGGCGTTGGAGCGAGTTGAAAATACCCGATCCGATGAACATTATGGGTAAGGCGGCTGAATACGGCATGAACTATGGTGTGGTGATTTCACTGGGGCAAATATCCAAACGCTCCATGTTGGGGTTTGCGCGTTCTGACCGCGAATTCACCGACGACGAAATCCACCATGCGATAGACGTATTCACCCGCATCCATGACCTTGTGACCGAATCCAAGACCCTGACAAAAAATCAGGCTGATGCATTGAGACTGATCGCTGGGGGCGATTTACATAGTGCTGCTTCTGAAAAACTGGGAATATCTGAAAGTGCGTTAAAGGCGAGGCTAAAGTCTGCGCGCACACGTATGAACGCCCGGTCGACAGCCGAAGCCATAACACGGGCAACAGAACAGAATCTGCTATAGGCCGCCTCCTGAATTAGACCACCCACGCCGTAAGGAGGCACTATAATGCAAGCTACAACTCTGTCTTTTAGTAATATGCATATGCATGGTGAACTGTTTGGAAACATCTTTCGGGCGCGCCATGATGTGTTTGTTGAACGTAACAAATGGGCGCTAACCAACGCCGAGGGGATGGAATACGACCAATATGACACCCCCGCCAGCCGCTGGATTGCCATCCATGATGAAAATAAAAAGGTGCTTGCGGGTATCCGGCTGACACCCACCACGGCGCAAAACGGGGTTTATACCTATATGATCCGTGACGCACAGTTGGGTTTGCTTGACAGTATTCCTGAAAACATCATGGACGAGCCAGCGCCGGTTAGTGCGGATGTCTGGGAAGGCACGCGGATATTTGTCACCCAAGGGGTTCCGGGCAAAGAAAGATTTCGCATCCATGTGCAACTGGTGCACCAGATGATCGAGGCGGCACAGGAACTGGGCGCAAAACGGATTATCGGCATCATTCCCCACACCATGTGCAAGGCTGGCAAACGCATGGGCGTAGATATATGCGAGGCGGGACCGGTGATGGATATCGACGGGCAAACCAATGTTTGCGTTTCAATCAACGTAAAGCCAAAGCTGCATTAACTGTTGTTACGGGCCTGTTGCCATCAATTATATTGACGGCGGGCCAAGGCAGGGGTTTTAGTTGGCACAGCTTTGCTGTATCGCAAGCCACTTGACCTGCCATTCGGAGCAAAAGATGAGCTTTACACTCGCCATAGTGGGGCGCCCGAATGTGGGCAAGTCCACCCTGTTCAACCGCCTTGTCGGTAAACGACTGGCGCTGGTCGATGACCAGCCCGGCGTAACGCGCGATTTGCGCGAGGGTGCGGCGCGTTTGGGGGACTTGCGGTTTACCGTGATTGACACCGCAGGGCTTGAGGAGGTGACGGATGAAAGCCTGCAAGGGCGGATGCGCCGACTGACCGAACGTGCGGTGGATATGGCCGATGTTTGCCTCTTTATGATTGATGCGCGGGTCGGGGTGAATCCAACGGACGAATTTTTTGCGGGCCTGCTGCGAAAGCGGGCGAAACACGTGATTTTGGTGGCGAACAAGGGCGAGGGACGTGCGGCGGATGCGGGCGTGATCGAGGCGTATTCTTTGGGTCTGGGCGAACCTTTGCGCCTGTCGGCTGAACATGGCGAGGGGATGAGCGAACTGCTGTCGATCCTGATGCCTTTGGTGGATGAGTTTGAGAAAACTGCCAAGAATGACACACCGGAAACCGATGTCGAAGTGAATGAGGAGGACGCGGATGCGCCGCGGGTTCCGACCAAGGAAAAGCCGCTGCAAATCGCCGTGGTTGGCCGCCCGAATGCGGGCAAATCAACGCTGATCAACCAGATGCTGGGCGAAGAGCGTTTGCTGACCGGCCCCGAGGCGGGGATTACCCGTGATGCGATTTCGGTGCAGATGGAATGGGACGGCGTGCCGATCCGGATGTTTGACACCGCAGGCATGCGCAAAAAAGCGCGGGTGCAGGAAAAGCTGGAAAAGCTATCGGTTTCGGACGGGCTGCGGGCGGTGAAATTCGCCGAGGTGGTGATCGTGCTGATTGACGCCGAAATCCCGTTTGAGCAACAGGATTTGCGCATTGCCGACCTTGCCGAACGCGAAGGGCGTGCGGTGGTTCTGGCGGTGAATAAATGGGACTCTGAACGCCATAAACAAAAGAAACTCAAGGACTTGCGCGAGTCTTTTGAACGTCTTTTGCCGCAACTCCGCGGCGCACCTTTGGTGACGGTATCGGCCAAAACCGGTAAAGGGATGGACCGTCTGCAAGAGGCGGTGATGAAGGCGCACGAGATCTGGAACCGCCGCGTTACCACAGCCCAGTTGAACCGCTGGCTGATTGATATGGTTGAGGCCCATCCGCCGCCCGCCCCCGCAGGCCGCAGGATTAAACTGCGCTATATGACCCAAGCCAAAACCCGCCCGCCGGGCTTTGTGGTGATGTGTTCGATGCCGGAAAAACTGCCTGCCTCCTATTCACGGTATCTGGTGAACGGGCTGCGTGAAAGTTTCGATATGCCCGGCACGCCGATCCGGCTGTGGATGCGATCACAGGCCGAATCGAACCCCTTTAAGAACAAGAAAAAAGCCACGCCCAGCCGTCTGCGCAAGCATTTGGACAAGCCATCGCATTCATAAAGGGCCGCTAACGCGGCGCTGCGTTCTCTCGGGGACAAGCCCGAAGGCGAGTTTGCAACGTAATGATTTCCCTACCTTGCGCATATTTGAACTCTGCTCGTAGAATTATTCCAATACTTCAGCATTATTTCACAGGAAATTTCCATGATGCGTATTGTTTTAACTTTATCAGCCAGCGTTCTGGTTTGGGCTTGTATGGAAACACCTGAACCGTCAGCCAGCAGAGCCGACCGCAGCAAGCTACCAAGCCCGATTGTAATGGTAGGCGATGCCGCAGCAGGAACGATTGCGGCAAATGAGCTGATACCGTTCGAACTGGTGGCCTAAGGGCTCACCTGTCTGAACGGTGCCATAGGCGTATCCCATTCGGTGGTTAACATTGTTTTTTTGGGGTTTTCCCCGTACAATATAATATGCAATTTGTGATTTAATTATTTTACTCCGTTGTTTTATTTATAACCAAGAGAATTTGAACATGAATATTAGAGATATTTCCCGTGGCTACACCACGCGCAGCAATACGATTGCGACCCTGAATGCCATTGGCACATTGGTGGCTTATTTCCTGCTGCTGTGGCTGGCGATTACATTTTCCGGCACATGGTATCTGCTGTTGCCGCTGTCCGTGGCCGTGGCGTTTGCGGCGATCCGGCTATATATGCTGCAACATGATTGCGGGCATGGATCGTTCTTCACCACGCGCCGCTTGAATGACACAGTAGGGCGCATGATGGCCCCGTTCACATTTGCGCCCTATAACGCGACCAAATACAATCATAACCAGCACCACGCCTATATTGGCGATCTGGAGCACCGCGATTCGGGCGAGATTTTCACTATGACGCTGGCGGAATATCGCGCCGCACCATTGTGGAAACGGATGGGGTACCGGCTGTATCGCAGCCCGCTGATCCTGTTTTTTATCGGGCCGCTGTTTGTTTACCTTATCCAGTACCGTTTCCCGAAAAACGGCATAAAAACAGGCGTTTGGGATGTGATGTTGAACAATCTGGCAATCGGGCTGTATCTGTGGGGGCTGTATGCCCTGTTTGGTGCAACTGCGCTTTGGGTGCTGGGCGGCAGTGTCATCATTGCCGGTTTCTTCGGCGCGATGATCCCTTATGTGCAGCATAATTTTGAGGAAATGTATTGGGATCGAAAACCGAGCCATACATTCGAGGTGGCGGCGCTGCAATCATCAGCAGTGCTGGATTTCGGGCGGGTCTATAATTTTCTGACCGCCAATATCGCCTATCATGATCTGCACCACCTGAACGCCAATATTCCCTGTTACAACCTGCGCAAATGTTACGAGGCGTGCGAGCATTTGCTGGATTCGCAAAAGATCGGGTTCCTTCAGGGGTTGGGTTGTTTGCGCTGGAAACTGTGGGATGAGGACGCCAATAAGATGATAGCCTTCCCCGCCCCAATCAGTTTTGCTAAGCAAGTCTCGTTAAACTGAATTCATCTGGTGACGCATGCGCCTTTGCAAACAAACGCTGTCTTGGGTCGCCAGATGAATAAACTGAATTTGGTCAAACGAGACGCGCTCTAAGACAGCACACCTGTCGCGCTGATTGTGGTTTTACCGCCCAGATAAGGGTGCAACACGTCGGGCAGGGTGACTGATCCGTCCTCGTTCTGGCCATTTTCCAGCACCGCAATCAGGCAACGCCCGACCGCAAGGCCAGAGCCGTTCAGGGTGTGGACGAATTCAGGCTTACCACCGCCAGCGGGTTTGAAGCGCGCGTTCATCCGGCGGGCTTGGAAATCACCCGCAACAGAAATCGAACTGATCTCGCGGTAGGCGTTTTGCCCCGGCAGCCATACCTCAATGTCGTGGGTTTTACGCATACCGAACCCCAGATCACCGGTGCACAGGATTACGGTGCGATAGGCGAGGTTCAAAGCTTCCAGAATCGCCTCGGCGCATTTTGTCATGCGGTTATGCTCGTCGCCGGACACACTGGGATGACAAACCGAGACCATCTCGACTTTTTCAAACTGGTGCTGGCGCAGCATGCCGGAGGTGTCGCGACCAGCCGATCCGGCCTCGCTACGGAAACACAACGTGTGGGCGACATAGCGGCGGGGCAGGGTGGCCTCGTCCATCACCTCGCCATTGACGATATTGGTCAGCGGCACTTCGGCGGTCGGGATCAGCCACCAGCCATCGGTGGTTTTATAGCTGTCCTCGCCGAATTTCGGCAGTTGCCCCGTGCCATACATCATTTCCTCGCGCACCAGAACCGGCACGTTGGTCTCACGCAGGTCGTGTTTGTCGATGTGGGTGTCCAGCATGAACTGGGCCAGCGCACGGTGCACACGGGCAACCGCGCCGGACATTACGACAAAGCGCGAGCCTGACAGCTTGGCGGCGACCTCGAAATCCATGCCGCCTTGCACCGCTTTGATCTCGAAATGCTCTTTCGGGTCAAAGGCAAAATTGCGCGGGCTGCCCCATGTGTGGATTTGGACGTTGTCGTCCTCGTCCGCGCCATCTGGCACGTCATCAAACGGCAGGTTGGGCAGGTCCATCAGCATATCGCGCAAGTTCGCGTCCGTGGTTTTGGCCTCTTCCTCAAGCGTGGCAATCTCGGCCTTTTTCTCGCCAACCAGCGCCCGCAAGCGTTCAAACTCGGCCTCGTCACCTGATGCCTTGGCCGCACCCACCAGTTTGGAGGCCGCATTGCGTTCGGTCAGGGCCGCCTCAGAGCGCGCAATCGCGCCGCGCCGCGCCGTATCAATCGCCAGAACAGCGTCGGAAACACCGGATAGTCCACGGCGTGCCATTGCAGCGTCAAACGCGGCAGGGTTATCGCGGATCATTTTAATATCGTGCATTTCACTGGTTCCCGATTGATTGTCATCACGTGCCCCCCATATGCCTTAGAACGCGGCCGCTTTGAAGCCTTGATTTACGCCTGCCACGGCTTGCCAAGCAAATGGGCCACATATAGGGTGCGCGCCAACGGTATGGGCGCCATTCGCCTGTCATATAACAAGAGGACGATGATATGTTTGTAACACCCGCCTATGCACAGGCCGCCGGAGCAGGGGGCGCAAGCGCGCTTACCTCTTTCATTCCGCTGATCCTGATCTTTGTGATCATGTATTTTCTGCTGATCCGTCCGCAGCAAAAGAAGGTGAAACAACATCAGGCGATGGTTGCGGCCCTGCGCCGTGGTGATCAGGTGGTGACGGCTGGTGGCGTCATTGGCAAAGTGACCAAGGTGAAAGAAGCTGGCGAGATCGAGATCGAAATCGCAAAAGACGTGAAAATCCGTGTTATTCAATCGACCATTTCACAAGTGCTGAACAAAACAGAACCCGCAAACGATAACTAATCGGGCGTCAATTCATCCGGCGACCGGACCACTTAGGGATACAGGCAAACTTATGCTGCAAATCGATCTTTGGAAGCGCATCGTCATTTGGGGGCTTGTTGCGCTTGGCCTGTTTATGGCTATGCCCAACGGGTTCTATACCCGCGTGGAAACCCACAATGATGCGTTGGTCGAGATCGACAAACTGGGCAGCACGCCTGCGCGGGTAGCCGCAGCGGATACGTGGCCATCTTGGATGCCATCCAGTCTGGTGAACCTTGGGCTGGATCTGCGCGGTGGGGCGCATTTGCTGGCCGAAGTGCAGGTCGAGGATGTTTACGAGGCCCGTGTTGCGGGCATGTGGCCAGCGGTGCGCGATGTGCTGCGGGTAGAGCGTGACGTGGTTGGCGCGGTGCGCCGGCTAGATTCGCCCGCCGATGAGTTGCGGGTGCGCATTGGCAACCCCGAGGCTATGGAGCGGGCACTGGAATTGGTGCGCGGGCTGGCCCAAGCGGTGACCACGCTGTCGGGGAGG
>JAFLKA010000049.1 GCA_022712735.1 Marinosulfonomonas sp.
CCCTGTTCGCTGGAGTTATCTGAGCACGCCCGCCAGATGCGTGGGCAGCTGGCAACCCCGCATTCACAACGGTCCGTGGCGCGGATTTCGGCGCAGATGATACCGGGCGAGAACTGCCTGTGGTTCGAGGATTTGATCGACATTTGCCGCAAAGCGGTGCCGACGGAAACGCAAGTTATGGTGAAGCGCGAAGACGAGCAGGCGTTCGCCGAACTGAACGCCGCCAATCCGATATTCGTCGAGGACGCCGCGCGGCTGTTTTTCGAGGGCTTGCAGGCGGATGCGCGCATCGGCGATTTTCGCATCATCGCCAGCCATCAAGAGAGTTTGCACAGCCATGACGCGGTGAGCATTCTGACCGAAGGCGAGACTTTTGTGTCCGACAGTCTGGACCCGAAACTGTTCAACACGCTGTTTCATGTCGGATAGGGCGCGGGCCTAGCGTAGGCGGATAACAGGGCATCTACCAAGGACTGGGAGGCCAGAATTTGGTCGTCTGCACCTATGATCTGCCAGTATTGACCGGAATAGGGCCGCGAGTATTCGGGATCAGGGATAGACCCGCCGATATTGCCCAGATTACCGGAATTATTACCCAGTGCGACGACGAGTTGAACATGGCGACTAACCAGTTCTTTGTTAAACCGCGCTTGCGAAACTGAATCGATGTAGGAAAAAATGCCGAATGAGCCGATTAGAACGGACAGGATCGCCCAGATGATCCCGCCAAGCGCTGCTCTTTTGCGCAGTGACCTCATAGGGCGGTATTAATCATATATCCGCTGCCACGCACCGTTTCGATCAGGCTGGCACCCAGTTTTTTCCGCAACCGCGTCACAAAGACAGCAATGGTGTTTGAATCGCGGTCATCATCGTATTCGTAGATATGTTCGGACAGTTCGGTGCGGGAAATGAGCCGGTCTGTGTTGTGAAACAGATAGGATAGAACAACGACTTCTTGTGAGGTCAGGTTGACGCACATACCGTCAACCGTCACCCGGCCATTGCGGGTGTCAAAGTTCACGTTGCCCTTTTCAAAAACAGGATTGGTTATGCCAGCCTTGCGGCGCAATAAGGCGCGCACACGGGCAGACAGTTCAGGCATGTGGAACGGTTTGGACATATAATCATCCGCGCAGGCATCCAGCCCGTCAACCCGATTGGACCAACCATCACGCGCTGTCAGGATCAGGACAGGGGCTACCCACTCGTGACGAAAAAAGTCCTTAAGGCGAATTAATTTCTACCGTTGTTGCCGCCACCGTTGCCGCCGCCGTTGTTGCTGCCATTATTTCCGTTGTTGCCACTGTTCCCATTCGCAGAGCTACTACTTGCCCCCCGCGGCCACTACTCTTTGCGGCTGCCTGAACGGCTTTGCTGATGGTTAAGCCTGCTGGCATAGTCTGCCCTGTCCGCCCGTTTACAACAACGCTTCCAACTCTGCCGTTGGGCATCATGACCAATACGCGATAATATACCCCCCCGCGTCAAATGCACGAACGTCGATCACATCGCCTTTAACCCTGCTGCGCACGCGGCTTAGGATCGTTTTCACGCTTACGACGTTGCCCGCCGAAACATGCTGGCGCAATTCGCCCTGCCCTGAAACGCCGCAAAGGACTCGTCATGGGTGGAGAATCCGCCGGTCGCAATAGTGGTAAAGGCGTGGTTGATCGCATCAAACCCCGCCATGCCCGACGCCAGATAGGCAACAAATCACACCAGACAGCCCGCCAACGGAGGTAGTTTTCGAGCGCTACCCTGCGATCAGCCCGCAAAAAGTGTCTGTCCTATTCGGGTTTCCGGATCACTGCGAAAACCGGCATGATATCGGGTTGCTTACCGGGTGGGGTAGCAAAACCCAGAGCAATCAGGAAATCATCAATGACTTCCGGACACGTGCGGCAAAATACGGGGCCAATATGGTGGTCTATGAGGCCGGAGTTAGCAGTGTTGAGGAAATTGACCAACTTTTGCGCCGGTTCACGGAATACACATTATATCGCTGCCGCAGCTAACCAATACCGCTTGACAGATTCACCCGACCGCGCCAAGCCTTGGCGCTATGTTTGATCTGCGCCCTGTAGGGTTTATAATTGGCCAGTTGATAGTTGCGCTCGGGGTTACAATGCTGATCCCGATGGCGACCGATATCATCTATCAAAACGGCCATTGGCAGGTGTTTCTAGAGAGCGCAATCATCGCTATTTTATTGGGCGGATTGGTCGGGCTGGCGACGGCCAACCGCAAAAAGAAAAACATCACCATTCAGCAGACGTTCCTGTTGACCACTGGCGTGTGGCTGGCGCTGCCTATTTTCGGGGCTTTGCCGTTCATTCTGGGGGAACCAGACGCCCGCGTGGTGGACGCGTTTTTCGAGGCGATGTCGGCGCTGACCACCACCGGATCGACCGTGTTTAGCGGGCTGGATGCGTTGCCCGAAGGGATATTGCTGTGGCGATCAATGATGCAGTGGTTTGGCGGCATCGGGATCATCGTTGTGGCGATGGTGTTTTTGCCCGAACTGCGCATCGGTGGTATGCAGATTTTCCGCTCCGAGGGTTTCGATACGATGGGCAAAATCCTGCCCCGCGCGGCACAAATTTCAACGCGGATTTCGGCGATTTACCTGACCCTGACAGGGATGTGTTTTCTGGCCTATCTGGCGTCGGGCATGGCGGGGTTCGATGCGATCAACCATGCCTTTACCACTATTGCGACCGGCGGGTTTTCCACCCATGACGCGTCCTTTGCGGCGTTTCAGGGCGGGGCGGAATATGTGGCGGCTGTGTTCATGATTTTGGCCAGCCTGCCGTTCGTGCGCTATGTGCAGATGATGGCGGGGTCATCGCGCCCGCTGTTCACCGACAGTCAGGTGCGTGCCTTCCTGTGGGTTCTGGTGGTCACAATTCTGATGATCACATTCTATCGCATGGCGACACATGGTGGAGCGTTAGAGCCCGCGTTTCGCAAGGCGGTGTTCAACGTCACCTCGATCGTCACCGGCACGGGATACGCCAGCGTGGATTACCAGCTGTGGGGTCCGTTCCCTGTGGTGTTGTTCTTTTTCTTGGGGTTGGTCGGCGGCTGCGCGGGGTCGACCTGTTGTTCGGTGAAAATCTTCCGCTATCAGCTGCTGTTCGCCTCGATCCGCGCCCAGATTGCCAAAATCCATTCGCCACATGGCATGTTCACGCCGCGGTATGACGGGCGAGCTGTCAGCGATGACGTTATTTCATCAGTCATGGCGTTTTTCGTCATGTTTATCGTGACCATCGGTGTATTGGCGGTGTTGCTGGGGGCGACAGGGCTGGATTTTGTCACCTCGGTATCGGGGGCGGCCACGGCGATTGCCAATATCGGCCCCGGTTTGGGCGACACGATTGGACCTGCGGGCAATTTTGCCTCGTTGAATGACACCGCAAAATGGATGCTGGCGGCGGGTATGTTGATTGGGCGGCTGGAGCTGTTGGTGGTTTACACCATCCTGACCGTGAAATTCTGGAGAGGCTAGTCTGATGAGCAAACGACCATTAGGGGCAAATATTTCCAACATGCTAAAGGCGCGTGGGGTTGAGGTGATTTTCGGCATTCCGGGGGTGCATAATGTTGAATTGTATCGCGGCATTGAAGAGGCCGGCATCACCCATGTTCTGGCGCGTCACGAGCAGGGCGCGGGGTTCATGGCGGATGGCTATGCGCGTGCCACGGGCAAAGTGGGGGTGGCCTATGTGATCACTGGGCCGGGTCTGTGCAATATCATGACGCCGATGGGGCAGGCCTATTCTGACAGCGTATCGATGCTGGTGATTTCGTCCTGCCTAGAAACCAAAGACACCGGCATGGGACGCGGGCGGCTGCATGAAATGCGCGATCAGGAAGCGGCGGCGGCCACGGTGTGTGACTGGTCTGTCACGGCCCCTGATGCGGCAGCGGCCTATCGTCTGGTGGATAAGGCATTCGCCGAGTTTTCCGCGTGCCGTGCCCGTCCCAAACATATTCAGGTGCCGATTGATGTGTTGGGCGGCATGGCTGACGGGGCACCGGACCAGCCGGTTTACCCATCCAAACCGCTTGCCCGACCCGAAGATGTGGCGGCTGCCGCGGAATGGCTGCTGGGCGCGCGTCGTCCGTTGTTTGTGTTTGGTGGCGGTGCGACAGCAGGGTTCGAGGCCGCCCGCAAGCTGACCCGTTTGATGCGGGCGGCGACCATGTGCACCTATGCAGGGCGCGGTATCATCGCGCCGGATTACCCGCTGAACTATGACGCGTGTCTGGCGCAAGCCGACAGTGTGGCAGAGCTGGCCAAGGCTGATCTGGTGCTGTGTATCGGTACGGAACTGTCTGAAACGGATTTGTGGCGTGATCATTTGGGCCATACGGCGCCGATGATCCGCGTTGATCTGGATGCGCATTCACTGGCGGATGATCATGTGGCCGACCTGCCTGTCATGGGCGATGCGGCGGCGTTTCTGTCGGACCTGTGTGATCTGGTCGAGGGGCATAACGTCACCACCGACTGGACAGCGGACGAGGTATCGGCGGCCAAATCAGCATTCCACGCCGTGACAGACGCGGCCCGTCAGGGCATCGCGCCGATCTGTGCGGCGATGGCGGATGCGTTGCCAAAGGGCACCCTGTTCTATTCCGACATGACGCAGTTTGCCTATGTGTCCAAAGAACTGTTCCCGCTGGACCGCCCGAACCTGTGGCATCACCCCTATGGGTTCGGCACGCTGGGCTACGGCCTGCCTGCGGCCATTGGTGGTAAAATTGGCCGCCCCAATACGCCGGTTGTGGCCATCGCCGGGGATTACGGGTTTCACTATACGATGCAGGAACTGGGCGTCGCGGTGGAATTGGGCCTGACCCTGCCGATTATCCTGTGGGACAACGGCAAGCTGAAGGAAATTGAGGACAGCATGGTGCGCAGCCAGATTGCGCCCAATGCGGTGGTGGCGCGGAACCCTGATTTTTGTGCGCTGGCGCTGGCGTTCGGGGCCAATGCAACGGCCCCTGATACATTGGCGGACTTCCAGCAAGCGCTAAAGGATGCGTTAAAGGCGGATGGGCCAACGTTGATCTATGTAACGCCGCAGATCACCGCCTAACGTTTCGGGGATTGTTTTCTTTGAAAGAAAACAGCCGAAATCTTTCAAAGATTTCGTTTGCAGCGTTTGGCGTTAGCGCTGCTCCATTGCCAATCGCAGACCAAGCGCGATAAAGATTGCACCAAGGCTGCGGTCCAGCCCCAGGCCAAAGCGGGGCGAGGTGCGCAGCTCTGTGGTCAGCCGTTCGCCTGCCAGTATTAGCGGTGGCTCGATCAGGGCTGCGACCACGATGATCAAACTGCCATGCAAGAACAATTGCGCCCAGACGGGGCCAGCGCCCGCCACGATGAATTGCGGCAGGAACGCCAGAAAGAAAATCGCCACCTTTGGGTTCAGCAACGCCACAACCACGCCCTGTTTGAAGATCGGCATAAATGCGGGATCGGTTTTAACCCCGTCCGATATAAACCCGCTACCGTCTGATCGAAGGGCGGCAATGCCGAGCCAGATCAGATAGGCCGCGCCGGCCCATTTCACCACGGAAAACGCCACCGCAGATGTTGCCAGAATAGCCGACAACCCCGCCGCTGCCATCAACACATGACCAAAGGCACCGGTCCAGATACCTGCCATCGCGGCAAAGCCGGATTTGCGCCCGCCGCGCATGGTTTGCCCAAGGATAAACGCGATGTCGGGACCAGGGGCGAGGTTCAGAATAACCGCCGCCGTCAGGAATGTGGTCCAGTGCAACAGCGTATAGTCAAACATGATGCAGCCTTAATTCCAGCAGCTGACCAACACCGTCATATCAGTGCCGATGGTGGTCAGATCCTCGGGTGCCATTGCGCCACCGGGTTGGGACGCCGAAATGGTCACGCCGTTTTCGGCCAGTGCCGCGCCCATGGCATCGCTGCTGATCGCAAAGCTGACCTCGTCGGGCAAGCGTTGACCGCCTGCCTGCGTTTTGGGCAACAGCATTCCCAACACGCTGCCGGTCATGTCAAAGACTGGCCCGCCCGCGTCACCGTCCTGTGCATTCACCGCAAGGCGGCGCAGTTCGGCTTCGCCTTTCAAGCCGCGAATGTCGGCCAGTTTGCCGAATGTCATTGTGGCCGCCCCAAGAGCACCCTCGTAGGAATATCCCGAAATGGCGACTTCGGCGTTGATCCGTGGAACCGAAGTGCGGAAATTGGCGTGGCTAGAGGGCGACAGGCCTTCCAGTGGGGACAGCAGGGCGATGCCCAGTGCCTCATTGGCAAAGGTAACTTCGGCATCATAGGTGTCGTCCAGCGAAATGCGGGTGCAGTTTTGCACGACCTGGATGGTGGTCAGAACCCGACCACCTGCATCGACATAAAACCCCGAGCGCGAAATCGTGGGCTTGCGAATTTCCAGCCCCGCCACCAGATCAATCCGCTGATCCGGTGATGGTTCACCCAGTGTTTCGTCAAGCGCTGTATCACCGAACGGCTTGAAGCTGGCCCTCATTTCCTCAATCACCCGACCACGGCGTTTTTCATCGCCTGTGGGCCAGATCAGGGTGAACCCCTTGACCATCCCGCCCTTTAGCGCGGCATAGGTGTAGGACTGGATGGTTTCATCCTGTCCGGTCAGAACGAAACTGTTGTCACGCCGGTTGCGCTCGCCCTCGGTCGGGACAATCGCCAGCGTTTGCATGATGTCATATAGGCCAAATAATGTGGCCTGATCGCCGACCTGCGAAATCAGCAAAACCCGCACGCCGTTGTCCGTTATGGAGCGGTAATGCACGAAAGGTGGCTCGTATTTATCAAACTCGACCAGTGCCGTTGGTATGTTGATCTCGATGCCCGCCGCCTGTTCGCGCACCGGCGCAAGGCCAAGACCCGCGAGGATCGCGTTATAGGTTGTGATCAGTTCGCTGCGTTGTTTGGTGGTTAGAATGCCGGTTTCTTCATAGCCTTTGGCGGCCTGATAGGTGGCCATCGCGCCGCGTGTGCCGCGCCCGAACGCCCCGTCGATGGCAGAGGTATAGAACCCCTCCCATTGCAGCGCGACTTGCAGCAGCTTGCGCTCGTCGCGCGTTAGCTGTGCTTCGGCCTTGCGGGCCTCGCGCGGGGTTTCGTC
>JAFLKA010000050.1 GCA_022712735.1 Marinosulfonomonas sp.
AAGGTCATAACTATAGGTTATCCACCTCATGAAAATAATCAATGTTCTTTCGCGTCTGCGCGCATGGTCTATTCCAAGATAACGACTCATC
This sequence comes from Marinosulfonomonas sp., assembly GCA_022712735.1. Next base: position 92 of record JAFLKA010000050.1, read on the forward strand.
TGCAAATGGATAACCAAATTGACTGAACCTCGCCGTCGCAGAAAAAAGACCTCAGATTCACAAGAGGTTGCACCGCTGCCCCCCTACATCACTAGGACAGCGCCGGTTTATGACATCCTGAACGAAGAACAGATCACCATTATTGAGGAGGCCGCCGAGGATATTCTGGAAAAGATCGGCGTCGAGGTGCGGCATGCGCCGAGCCTGAAATTGTTGCGCGAGGCAGGGTGCAAAATTGACGGCGAGCGGGTAAGGTTTGAGCGCGGGTTTTGCCGTAAACTGGTGATGGAAAATGCGCCATCAGAATTCATCCAACACGCCCGAAACCCGGAAAAGTCGGTCAAGATCGGCGGGGATGCGATGGTTTTGGTGCCGATCTACGGCCCGCCATTTGTCGCGGCCAATGATATTGAGCGGCGCTATGGTACACTGGAAGATTTCAACAATTTCGTGCGTTTGGCGCATATGAGCCCCGAGTTGCATCACACAGGTGGCCCGATATGCGAGCCGACCGATATTCCCGTGCCCGAGCGCCATCTGGACATGAACTATGGCCATCTGGCGCTGTCGGATAAATGCTTTATGGGCGCGGTTACCTCGAAAGAGCGGGCCGAAGATACGATGCGGATGTGCGAGATCGTATTTGGCAAAGAGTTCGTGAACAACAACTGCGTTGTCACAGCGCTGATCAACATAAACTCGCCGCTGGTGCTGGACGAAACCATGCTGGACGCCGCACATGTTTACGCAGCCGCCAATCAGGCCACCGTCATCACGCCGTTTATGATTGCTGGCGCATCTAGCCCGACCACGGTTGCAGGTCTGGTCGCACAATCCTTGGCCGAAACACTGGTGGGCATGGCGATTACACAGCTTTTGCGCCCCGGCGCACCCGTCATGTTCGGCTTTATGATGCTGGGCATGTCGATGCGCTCGGGCAGCCCGATCCGTTATGATGAAACGTGGAAATCAATGTTGATCGCTGGACAGCTGGCGCGGCGCCTTCGCGTGCCTTACCGCTGCGGCGGATCATCCTCGAATTCCAAGCTGCCCGATGCGCAATCAGGTTGGGAAGGCGCGCTTTATGTTATGTATGCCATGCTGTCTGGGGTGAATTTCCTGATCCACGCCACCGGCACCCTCGAGGCCGGTTTGGTTGCCAATTTTGACAAGTTCCTGATTGATTGCGACATGCTGGGCGCGGCCTCAAGGATGATGACTGCTGTTGACACAAGCCCCGACGCACTGGCGTTTGATGCCATTGCCGAGGTGGGTCCGGCAGGCAATTTCCTGTCCTGTGCGCATACAATGGCGCGATATAAAACCGTGTTTTACCAGCCATCAAATGCCGATGGCGATTCATTTGAACAATGGACAGCAGCAGGCGGGTTGGATGCGGCAGGACGTGCAACAATACGGCGTCACGATATGTTGGCCAAGTATGAGGCGCCAGCGCTTGATCCGGAAATCGACGCCGCCCTGAAGGCGTTCATGCACGCGCGCCGCGCCGAGTTACCGGATAGTTTTGTGTGAGGGATATGATGGAACAGAAAACGACAATCAAAGACCCGTTGTTGCAGCCGTTGACCATTCGTGGGCTGACATTGAAGAACCGTGTTATGAGCACCTCGCATGCTTCGGGCATGGACGATGAAAACATGCCTGCCCTGCGGTATCAACGCTATCACGAGGAAAAGGCCAAGGGCGGGCTGGCGCTGACGATGTTTGGTGGTTCTTCCAATATTGCACCGGATTCACCCTCGGTTTTCCGCCAGTTGAATGCGGGAACCGATGCGATCATTCCTTACTTCCAAAAGTTTTCAGAACGCATTCACCAGCATGGCGCGGCCTTGATGTGCCAGATCACCCATATGGGGCGGCGCGGTGATGCGCAGGCGGCGCAATGGTTGCCGACAATCGCGCCATCGGCAGTGCGCGAAGATTTGCACCGCAACTTTCCGCGCGAGATGGATCAATATGATATCGACCGCGTGGTGAAGGCTTTTGGGCAGGCCGCACGCCGCTGCAAGGAAGGTGGGCTGGACGGGCTGGAGACGCTGGCTGGTGGTCATCTGATCGGGCAGTTCTTTTCGCCCAGAACGAATATGCGCAGCGATGGGTTTGGCGGCAACGTTGAAAACCGCACGCGGTTTGCGCTGATAGTGCATGAGGAAATCCGCCGCCAAGTGGGTGATGATTTTGTTGTCGGTATGCGCCTGACGCTGGACGAAGGGCCGGGTGGTTTGCGGTTTGACGAGTCCCTGCAGATCGCTGAAACCCTCAAGCGCGAGGGCGCGGTCGATTTTTTTAACTGCATGGTTGGCCGCATGGACACCGAGATCACGCTGGTTGAGGAAAACATGCCGGGGATGAACCGTCCGCTTGCCCCTTACCTTGAGACGGTCGGGGCGTTCCGGCGCGAGATTGGCGTGCCAGTTTTCCATGCCGCGCGGGTGACGGATGTCGCCAATGCACGCCACGCTATTCGCGAAGGTGCGTTGGATATGGTCGCCATGACCCGGGCCCATATCGCTGATCCGCAGATCGTTAACAAGATCATGCGCGGCGAAGAAGACCGCATTCGACCCTGCATCGGCGCGTCGCACTGTATTTACAAGAAAATTCACTGCATTCACAATCCCGCCTCTGGCCGCGAAACACTGTTGCCAATGGAGGTGCCTGCCAGCCCTGCGCCGGATAAAAAGGTGGTTGTGGTTGGCGGTGGCCCCGCCGGAATGGAGGCCGCACGGGTGGCGGCTGAACGCGGACACAAGGTGGTTTTGTTTGAGGCCGCGCCTAAACTGGGCGGTCAAATCCAACTGGCCGCGAAAACCACATGGCGCAAGGATCTGATCCAGATCGTTGATTGGCGCGAGGCTGAACTGGACAAGCTGGGCGTCGATGTGCGTTGTAATATCTATGCCGAAGCGGCAGATGTTTTGGCGCAAGACCCTGATCATGTGTTTGTTGCAACCGGCGGTCTGCCCGCAGAAAATAACATGTCCGGAGCCGATCTGACTGTGTCCAGCTGGGATATATTGTCTGGTGATGTGCGGGCCCAGCAGGACGTTCTGATATGCGATCATACTGGCCGTTACGAGCCGGTTGCGACGGCTGATTTGTTGTCGGCAAAGGGCCACCGTGTGACATTGACAACCATCGACGCCCACTCCGCCACCGAAATGGGCTATCCTGACCGGATCGTTTTTCACAAACGGCTGGCGGCGCAGGGCGTCACAACGTTTCCCTATCTGAAACTCACCGCTGTGCGCAAAGATGGCAACCGTTTGGTGGCCACATTAACCCATGAACTAACGGGTCAAACGCAAGAAATCATAACCAATCAGGTCGTGCTGGAAACAGGCACAGACCCCCTCGCCGAGGTGTTTTTCGAGTTGCGCGAAGGCGCCGCTAACAAAGGCATCACTGATGTGGATGCGATGGCCAACTGGTCGGCGCAGCCCCAAGTTAGTTCAAAAAGTTACACCTTGCATCGTTTGGGGGACGCCGTAACATCGCGTTCTATTCATGCGGCTTTGTTAGAAGCGTACCGTTTGGCGGTGCACATATGATAAAAATTTACCCAATCCCGGAAAAATCCGGCAAAATCACGGGCCGAAGTGCTGGCTTTTCCAGGGCTTTATTACTACACGCCCGCGTCATCGCCGTGCACAAGGGCAGCCCGTTCAAGACGATTTCTGATCTGAGCGGAAAAGTGATTGGGGCAAGCACCGCGGCAATGGATGATTTGCGCCTTGGTGATGGCGTGCGCATTAATGGCATGGTGGGATCACTACCGGCAATTCTGGCAGGCATCAAAAGAAATTACGCGTTACGCGTTTTGGGTGATCCGGTTTTCTTTGAGCCACTGGCAACTAATAATCCGGCAAAATCACAACCCATTTTGGTTGCGATGCTCTGACAAAATTGATCAGGCCCGATCAATTGGGCCTGATTGAAAAAACAGGGGAAAACATGTTATTTGCAGATACAGTGGTGCCCGATCCGGCGGGACACAAGCCCAGATTCATGGCGATAATATTCACGGTCAGCTTTGTTATTTTCGGCCTTATGGGTCTATATGACACCATATTCGATGAATTCATGCGCCCCGCCATTGGCGAGCCAACCGAGTCCGGCCTGTTAGGTAATCTGGCCACCGGAAACCAGATCATCGTCAATGGCACTGAGATGCACGAGAAGATTAAAAACATCGACGAAGTGGACATGGATGTGGGCATGGTTTTCCAGCACTTTAACCTGTTTCCACATATGACGGTGCTGCAAAACCTGATGGCCGGACCGATGTGGGTGCGCAGGGTCAAGGAAAAGGAAGCCCGCGAAACCGCGATGAAGTTCCTTGAACGTGTGCGCATTCCAGAACAGGCGGAAAAATACCCGGAGCAATTATCTGGTGGCCAACAACAACGTGTGGCAATCACGCGTTCATTGTGCATGAAACCCACAGTGATGCTGTTTGACGAGCCAACCTCGGCACTTGACCCAGAAATGGTTGCCGAAGTTCTCGATACCATGATCAAGCTGGCCAATGACGGTATGACGATGGTTTGTGTGCCCCATGAAATGGGGTTCGCCAAAGCGGTTGCCGACCATGTTGTGTTCATGGATGAGGGCGCCATTATTGAAGAGAACGACCCCCACAACGTCTTCGACATCCCCCCAAATCCAAAAACCCAGAATTTTCTTAGCCAGATCCTGCAACACTGAATTGGGGGGTAGTGAAATCGTACATTTACTTAACTTTGGCCAAGTTGGCCCTCGCAGTGCGATCAGGGCCCCCGAAATGTCCAGCCTGAGGAAACAGTGCCGCTACAACAGGTGTGTTCCAGACGCATACGTGGCAAAACAGCTGCGCACCTGACGGCAAAAATACGCCTTGGCGTCGCTTGCAGTTTAGCATGCGTCAGGACGGAAAATTCGGACGCTCTGTGTGGCAGTTCAGTGCCCGCTCCAGCGCCATTCCAAGCGTCAAAATAGTACCTTCCTCAAACAGCCGCCCCCACAGTGAAATCCCTTGCGGCACGCGAAACTCGGGGCCCTCATCTTTGGCACCCGGCATTTGGATGCGTCCGGCACCAAAACCGCCGGGTTGCCGCGTGGCGGTGTCAAACAGGCCTGCGCGCAGGTGCAGGCAGGGGTGGCCGGTAAAATTGCTGGCGACCAGCATCGGGCCGGTCATGAACGGGCCGATCAGCACGTCAATCTGGGCAAACATTTCGTCCAGCGCGTGCATAACCTTCCAGCGCAGCCGGTCGAGCTGTACGTGATCAACCGCTGAAAGAAACCGCGCCCGGCGAAAGACATTTGGCCAGGCGGCTGCATCTTGCCATGTCAGGGTGTCGTCGCGCCCATCCAGTGTCATATCTTCAAAGGTGGCGGCGGCTTCGGCGTAGAGCACGTTCATCAAGGATCCGTAGGGTAAATCCGGCAGAGACACCTCGACCACCTCGATCCCCAAACCCCGCGCGGCCTCCAGCGCTGCGTGGTCCAGATCACTCGCCCCTTCACCGAAAGCATCCGCCAGATAGCCGACGCGCAGACCATCCAGCCCTGCCTGTGTGTCAAATTGAAACCCCGCCGCAATTGAGGCCGGATCGCCGGTGTTGGCACCATTCAACGCGGCCAAAACCATTCCGGTATCTTCAACTGAACGGCAGATCGGTCCGATTTTATCCATCGACCAGCACAATGCCATTGCCCCATCGCGCGGTATACGCCCAAAGGTGGGGCGCAGTCCGGTGGTGCCACAGCGCTGACAGGGAGAGGTGATGGACCCCAGCGTTTCGGTGCCGATGGAAAATCCACACAGCCCAGCAGCGGTGGCAGCCGCAGAGCCCGCACTTGATCCGCTTGAACCCTCGTTCAGGTTCCAAGGGTTGCGGCAGCGTCCGCCATACCAGATGTCGTTATAGGCCAACGCCCCGAGTGCAGCCTTGCCCAGCAACACCGCACCGGCGTCGCGCAGGCGCTGCACAACGGTTGCGTCCCTGTCGGGCACCCGGTTTTGATAGGGTTCAGCCCCCCAACCGGTGTTGATACCAGCGGTGTCGAACAGGTCTTTCACCACGTAAGGAATGCCATGCAACGGCCCGAGCAGCTGACCCTTTTGTAACAATGCATCAGCCGCGTCCGCCTGCTCTAGCGCCAGATCGCCTGTCACCGTGGCGAAGCATTCAAGCTTCGGTGCGATCCGCGCGATCCGCTCCAGATAAATCTCGGTCAGTCTGCGGCTGCTTATCGTTTGGTTGGCAATCCAGCCGTGCAGTTGCGTGACCGGCGCAAATGCGATGTCCTCAACGTTCTCCGGCAGCAGGCCGGGGTCCGCACCCGTCCAGCGCAGATCGTCATTGGCGTCGGGCATCTTGAAATCCGGTAGCCTCGGATCGAACCGGCAAGCCATTGGCTCGGCATTTTCAAATTGCACGGCGCGCCGGTCCTGGGCCGCTGCGATCTGGCCGGTGAAATTGTCCAGCATTTGCGCGCGTTCCTGTTCGGTATAGGTTATCCCCATCAAACGCTCGGCGCTGGCAATATCCTCAAGCGTGATTTCATCCGGTTTGGCAGCGTCAGTCATTATTACTCTCCTTGCTAATCAATCAGTGCCAGCGGCCCGGTGAATACTGGCAAGGTTCCAACACCGAACCAGATGCCCCTCCGAAACCGCATCCAGCGACGGTTCGGGCGATTTCCGGCATATATCGCTGACATAGGCGCAGCGACTTTGAAACCGGCAGCCGTCGGGCAGGTGCGCAAGGTCCGGCAAGTCGCCCTGCAATATGATGCGGTTTCGCGCGACATTAGGGTCTGGCAGCGGTAGGGCAGACAACAGCGCCTTTGAATAGGGATGCTGCGGGTTGGCATAGAATTCTTCGTTATCCGCCAGCTCAACGATCTGTCCCAAATACATAACTGCCACACGGTCGGCCACATGTTGAATAACGCTAAGGTCATGGCTGATGAACAGATATGTCAGGTTGAGCCGCGCCTGAAGTTCGGCCAACAGGTTGATGATCTGCGCCTGAATGGAAACGTCCAGCGCCGAGACCGGTTCATCCAGAATCAACAGCTTGGGTTCCAGTGCAAGGGCGCGGGCAATGCCGATGCGCTGGCGCTGACCGCCGGAAAATTCGTGCGGGTAGCGGTCGGCAAATTCGGGTCGCAACCCCACGGTTTGCAACAGGTCCAGCACCTTGGCGCGCCTTGTGTCGCGGTTGCCGACCTTATGGATCACCAGCGGTTCTTCGATCAGCGCGAAGGCGGTCATACGCGGGTTGAGCGAGGCGAAGGGGTCCTGAAACACGCTTTGAATATCCGCGCGCAGAGCCAATAATGCGCGGTGATTGAGGTTCAGGATATCTTGGCCCTCGAACAGGACTTCGCCGGATGTGGCGGGTAACAGGCGGGCAATAACACGCCCCAAAGTGGATTTGCCGCAGCCACTTTCGCCGACAAGCCCCAAGGTTTCGCCTGCCTTGATATCCAGCGTTATCCCGTCCACGGCGCGCAATTCGCCGGAAGTTCCTGACAGCAACCCTTTGCTCACGCTGAAATAGCGTTTCAGGTCCTTTAATTGCAGGATCGAGGTGGCGGATTTGTTTGTAGTATCCATTATGCTGGCGGCTCCGGATGATGTAGCCAGCAACGCACGCGGCGGGTCTTGTCGGATGTTTGATACAACGGAGGCTCGGCGCGCGCACATGGCGCGTGGGCCGCAGGGCAGCGGTCGCGGTAGCGGCAGCCGGTGGGCAGGTGCAGCAGGTTCGGAACGATGCCGGGAATCGCCTTAAGGGCGGTGCCACGCGAATGCCCGTGGGGAATGGATTCAAGCAGACCTTGGGTGTAGGGGTGCAATGGTTCCTCGAAAAGGTCGCCAACGCTGGCTTCTTCCATCACCACGCCCGCGTACATCACGGCCACCTTTTGCGCCATTTCAGCAATCACACCCATGTCGTGGGTGATCAGCAGGATGGCGGCGCCATCGGTGTTCTTTAGATCAATCATCAGGTCGAGGATTTGCGCCTGCACCGTGACATCCAGCGCGGTTGTGGGCTCGTCCGCCAGCAACAGGCGGGGCGCGCAGGCCATGGCCATAGCGATCATCACCCGCTGGCGCATGCCGCCG
>JAFLKA010000241.1 GCA_022712735.1 Marinosulfonomonas sp.
GGCAAAAGCCCTGACAGCAACAGCCGGTTCTTTTCCTTTAAAAACACGTCGGTATAAAGCCGGGGGTTGTTACGAAAGACCAGAAATAGGGCGCAAGAAGCCAAGGCATACAATATGATATTCCAGCTGCTGAGCAGGTCAGAAAAAGTAAAGATCGGCACCATGACAAGCATGGTAATGATGAAATAATTAAGCCGCACCGGATGTTCGGAAATTAGTTCGTATTCCTTTAATTCGTCTTTGTGCAAAGCCGGGCCAAGCGAGGGGTTAAGTTTGCAGCGGATAGCGATGTAGATGATAAACATGCCCGCCATCATCAGCCCCGGGATTACGCCCGCCAGCCACAGTTGCCCAACAGGTTGACGGGCGATCATCGCATAGAGCACCAGCACAACGGATGGTGGCACAAGAATACCCAGACTGGATCCTGCCTGAATAACCCCCGTGACCATCTTTTTGTCATACCCCCGCCTGAGCAGTTCAGGCAGCGCGATGGTGGCACCAATCGCCATACCCGCCACCGACAGACCGTTCATTGCCGAAATCAGCACCATCAGCCCGATGGTGCCAATCGCCAATCCGCCGTTTATCGGCCCCATCCAGACGTGGAACATCTTATACAGATCGTCGGCGATTTTGGATTCTGACAGCACGTAGCCCATGAAAATGAACATCGGCAGGGTCAGCATCGGATACCATTTCATCACCTTCATTGCGGCCGCAAACGGGATGTCGGACCCACCAGGCCCCCATAATGCAAGGGCGGCAATCGCGGCGATCCCGCCGATAGCCCCGAAAACACGTTGTCCTGTCATCAACATCAGCATCATCGACGAGAACATAAAAATTGCGATCATTTCGTGTGTCATTAGAGCGATTTTCCTCGGAGTGTGGCGATGTCTTTGATGAGTTCGGATATGGCTTGCAGCAGCATCAGGAATATCCCCGAGACCATGATGACCTTGACCGGCCAAATGAGCGGGCGCCAAAGAGAGGCTGAATGTTGTTGATATTTAATGGAATACAGCAAGGAATCCATGCCGCCATAGAGCATGACGCCAAGATAGAAGATCAGCAGTAATACAGTAAAGCTATCGACCCACGCTTTTTTGCGGTCCGACCAGTTGTGATAAAACAGATCCATGCGCACATTCGCGCCCAGCTGGATCGAATAAGCCCCGCCCAGCAGGTAATAGGCCACAAGGATGAATTGCGCGACTTCGAGCGTCCAGTAAGACGGGATCACAAACGCCTGTTTTGAAATTGTGGACCACATCAAAACGCCGATCAGCAGAAAGATAGTATACATCATCACGCGCCCAACCAGATAGTTGAAGCGGTCGACAACGCGGACAAATGTGCTGGCTATGCGTGGCATTTGGTCTCCGTTTGGTTTGTTAGGGCGGCCAGAGCGTATGTGATCAGACTGGCCAGCGTTTCGGCCATCGCCAGTTGCGTGGCCTCATCCGCAATCAGGTCATTGCGCACCTCGATCATCACATTCAGCAACCCGTTTGGCAGGGCGTGCAGTTTCAGCGTATGCGTCACGCCGTCGTCCGGTCCATAGGGATCATTGCGCTGCGTGTTCAATTCTGTGTGTGTCGGCGCAAGGTCCAGCATGGCGTCGGCCAGCCGTGTGTCGCTGTCGTGCAGAATGCCGATCTCCACGGCGCGGGATTTGCCCATGTAAACAGGGGTAAAGCTGTGGATGGTGACCAGCGCTGGCGGGGTTTGTGATGCGGCGATGGTATCGGCCAGCAGGCTGCGGAACGGCTCGTACACTGTTGCTACGCGGTCGGCTTTTTGCGCATCGGTTAGCCCGACATTGCCGGGGATGTCGAACAGTTCGCTGCGGGTAGGTATCGCGCCTGCGGCGTCAGACGGGCGGTTGCAGTCGTAAACCAGCCGCGACACGGTGCTGGCCACAAGGCGGGCATCCATGATCCGGCTCATGTGGGTCGCGACGGCCATCGCGCCAGGGTCCCATGCCACATGGCTGATGCGGGCGGACGAATCCAGCCCAAGATGATCCAGATGGGCAGGGATGTGGTTTGCGGCATGTTCGCAAACCAGCAATACAGGTGCGGCGCCTGTTTTATTCAGCACCACCGCAGCGGGGGTACCCCCCGAATTTTCTTGATGAATTACGCGCCCCATATCCCCCCGAGTCGCTATGAATTGATTTGTGAAGAGAATTCTTCATAATGGGGCGACCTGTCAATATAGTTTCTTTGATAATTTATCACGGACGGCTTGAATAAGGTATTTGTGATCAGGAAAGGGGAAGATTTGATGGCAGACAACAGAACCGTAGCAGAGCGATTGCGATTATCGTCTGACAGCCTGACCCGCGCCGAGCGGCAGTTATCGGATTTGATACTGGAAAACTATCCGGTGTCGGGGCTGGGCACGATCACCACGGTTGCCAAGGCCGCACAGGTTTCAACGCCAACGGCTGCGCGGATGGTGCAAAAGCTGGGCTATAAGGGGTTTCCCGAATTTCAGGCAGCGTTGCGCCGCGAACTGGATGCCAAAATTTCCGGCCCGATTGCCAAGCACGATAAATGGAGCGAGCGTGCGCCGGAGGGTCATATCCTGAACCGGTTCGCCGAAGCGGTCAGCGGTAATATCCGCCAAACGCTGGCGCAGATTGATGCAGAGGAATTTGATCAAAGCTGTGCGATTCTGGCGGACCCAGAGCGTGCAATTTATGTTGTCGGCGGGCGCGTCACCCGATCGCTTGCGGATTATTTCTTCCTGCATATGCAGTTGATTCGTCCGAATGTGACCCATATCCAGTCTATTTCAAATGCTTGGCCGCATTATTTGCTGGATGTCAAAAAGGGCGATGTGCTGGTTGTGTTCGATGTGCGGCGCTATGAAAACTCCACATTGAAGCTGGCCGAGATGGTGCATGAGGCAGGGGCGGAAATTATTTTATTTACCGATCAGTGGCGTTCGCCCGTTGACCGGTTTGCCAGCCGCACGTTCCTGAGCCGAATTGTTGCGCCCTCGGCGTGGGATTCATTGGTGGCGCCGATGATTTTGCTGGAAACGATGATTGCCGAGGTTCAGGAGAAAACATGGGGTGAAACCCGTCCGCGCCTAGAAGCGCTGGAGAAGATTTTTGACCGCACACGGTTTTTCCGCAAGTTTACCTGAGGGGTTGCGCCACGCTACGCGTGTCGCCCCAAACACTTTGCCCCTG
>JAFLKA010000266.1 GCA_022712735.1 Marinosulfonomonas sp.
ATCCAGATGATGGCCGGGCTGATTTCGGGCTATTGCGAGGTGGCGGATTATCCGTTCCGGTTCCAGAATTTGGGGACTGATAGTATCGACAGCTATCAGGGGAAATCCGGCCAGAATGCCAAGGCGTTTATCAATAATGTGGTTGATCCCAACGTGATCGGTTTTGGCACGATTGACGATATTGACCAGTTGGCAGGCAAACGTGGCGACCGGCAATCATCGGCTGGGCAGTTGGAGATTACGGCCGTTTTGATGGAGAGTTTCGCGGGGGCCAATACGGTGGTTCGGGGGAATTGCACCTTCGGGATGTTTTCGAATTACCCTGAAAATGTCGATGATGCGTTGCGGCAACGGGCGGGAGCGCGGTTTTTGGTGGATGGTCCGCAGACCCGGGAGGATTACATTGATATTTTACATCTGTTGATGGGCAAGAACCATTCGATCCCTACAGGGGATCATGAGTTGTTTGCTGCGCAAGAGATCAAGAAAGCGGTGGCGGCGTCGTTCGAGGGGCACTCGAAACCGCATGAGGACGGGTTGCTGGAAGTGTTCGAGAAGGTGTCCAAAGACATCGGGGCGCTGGATACGATTGCCAAACTGGGGGCTTACCTTAAGGGAATTCAGGAGGCGGATGAGCGGTTCACGGGGCGGGCGATTAAGAACATCACCGATGCGGTCAAGGTGCGGGCGATGGATTTTGAGCTGCCGGACGAATGGATGGAGGAACCCGATTTGTTCCTGTTCAAACCCTATGACGAAAAGCTGGGGATGATCACCGAGATGACCCAGCCGATTTCGGTCGAGATGGTGATACAGGAGATCAACCGCTATGCGGATTCGGAATTCCGCTATGCCGATAAATCGGACGAGATCGCGATTGCGAATGCGGTGCGGGATATGGAACGGATGGAAGAGGCGAAACGGCGGTATTTGGAGGGGAAGGGGTGAGCATTGAAACTTGGAGTGCGCTTGCCAACTGTGTAATGGCAGGAGCCGCTGTGGCCGCGGCCATTGCTGCATTTGTCGGCCTAAATGCTTGGAAAAAACAAGGTGTTTGGCAAGCCGATAGCGAGTTAGCAAGGCAGATATTAGTATCACTCTACAAATATCGAGATACTCTATATGCAGTTCGACACCCAGCAATGTCACATTCGGAAATGGAGTGTGATTTCGGTGCACAGGGAAGTCTCACAGATAGGCAAAAGAGAAGCCAAGGAATAATAAACGCTTATGCAAAAAGATGGGAACGCCATTATGAGAAGAGAGCAGAATTAAACGCGCTCCTAATTGAATCGGATGCAGTTTGGGAGAGCGCATTATCTGAGTTAGTAGATGAGGTTAAAAATTTAGAACATGAATTATTCACATATATTATGATCTATCTGGATGCGAGCCACAGAGAATATTCAGATCAAACAATGAATGAAAGCTATAGAGAAGTGCTCTCGAAGAAGCGAGACATTCTATATGATCTGCTAGATGAAAGTGATGACTACCGCAGTGACTTCAATCGTTTACTGAAACCTGTTGAAGCCTATCTAAGGAAAAAGTTGGGACGAGGAAGATGACCCCAACCGCCGTCCTTTCCAACTGGGCCGAAATGATCCTGCCGGTGGCGGGGGTTGCTCTGTTGGCGGCGTTGCTGCCTCTGTCTATTGCGCGGAGTTTTCCGCAGAGCTGGTATGGGTTGTTCTGGAACCTGCTGATCTCGTTTCTGGTTTTGCTGGTGATCAGCGTCACATATTTCGCCATGTTCCGCCCGCCGAATGATATAGTGGCGATCACGGCCAACGGGGAATACTATATGTCCTCGTCAGCAGGGCTGATCCGGCTGGGATTATTATCGGCGATGGTCTGGGGGCCGATTGTGTTGGTGGTGTTGGCGATGCAGCCGCAGAAATGGAGACCAGAGATATGAAACGTCTAATTGAACGTGGTCTGATGTTTGGCAACCTGATCCGTATTTCCTCGCCCGCATTGGTCGAGCGGTACAATCGTGCGTTGAAACAGTTGACCGGCAAGAAGACGCGGCTGAAGTCTTTTCATGTCGATATTTCGGGGTATTCGCCAGAGGTGGGTGATAGTCTGAAGGACCATTTGTATCTGAACGAGGGGGGCTGTAACCGGCAGTTTATTCTGCTGACCACCGAGCAGAAAACCGCGCCGTTGTTGAACGCACAGTTTTCCACCTCACGCGGGATATTGCGCCAGTTTATTGAGGAAAACGAGGCGCAACTGTTTGCCCTGACCGCCAAGGATGCGGTGGCGGGGGAGTTGTTGAACTCGGTCTATTCAGTCGAGGAAGCGGTGCGGCTGTTTGACATCCGCCAAGTGACGATCGAGGCGGACACCACCGAGGCGCATGTGAAATCGGCGCAAGCCTTGGCAGACAAGATCGAGCGGTTCAAGCGCGAGGATGATGCGTGGTGGGACGATGTTCTGATCGCGGAAATGATCGGGCTGGCCAAGAAAACCGGTGATGTGACGCGCGCACCTTTGCGCCTGAAAAAGATGAAATTCAGTCAGGATAACTTCTGGAGCAAACATTTTGGCGGCATCTATTTATTTCGCACGATGGAGCATCCGGCGGCGATTTGTGCGGGTGGCAAGGCGGATCTGGGCAAGCTGCCGATTGACTATACGTTTGATTTCAACGACCGGAACGAGATTGCGATTTTTCTGGAGCTGAACGATCTGGTCGAGCCGATTGTGAAGGCGCGGGGCGTGGATGCGGCGGCGATTTTGCAGCAGAAAATGGATTTTATTACGGTCGATGTGGCGGCCGAAAAGGGCGAGGATTTGAGCGGGACGACACGGCGCGATATCCGGGCGCTGACACGTAAATATGCGAGTGATTTGCCCGAGGAGTTTCACGGGCTGGCTTCGTTGTTGCGCTGGGCACAATCCGGCGGGGGATGGCCACGGATTTCATCGGACCATCCGGCATATTTCTATACGCTTCGCTCCAAACCGCACGCGGACAGGGATTTGGTGAATATGCTGTTGGCGGCGTTAACGCCAATGGATATTCGCCAGTTGTTCATTTGCCATAAGGAACGGTTTTACCATTCCTATTCGGCGTGGCCGGATGCAAAAAAGACATATGTTGCAGAGTTTCTGGAGCGGGAATATCAGGTGGACAAGGCGGGCGCGCGCGCGGCGTTATTTGGGGAGGGTGAGCCGATGGAAGAACCCGTGGCAATGCCCGAGCCTGAGGATTTAATCGAATTGGTTGGCCCGTGGGGCGCGGTGAGGAGGAATTAAAATGGGGTTAATCCGGTTAATTGTGCTGGGATTTGTCGGGCTGAGCGTGGTCTATTTCGCGATCTCGATCTTTTCGCGGTCTATCCGGCGCGAGAAGCTGGAAAAAGAATGGGATGCAAATCCTCCCGAGGGGGGTGATGCAGCGGCGCGGGATGTCTATATAGACGAGGGTATGGTCGAATATGAGGGCGGTTTTCGCAAGAAGCTGATCGTGTTGGTCTATGTCATCCCGCCAATTTTTGTGGCGGTTATTCTTTATCTAACGAACACCCAGTGAGGTTTGAAATGCGCAAAGTTATAATCATATTGAAGGTGCTGCCTTTGCTGTTAGTTTTCGGGGTGCTGCACTATGTTTTACCACAGCATGATATTGCGCGGGTGACATCAACCGAGGTGATCCGGCAGGATTTCACCACGTTTAACCGGATGTTCTATGCGCAAGCGGACAGTGGTGCCGCCGAGCATGCGACACGCGATATCCGGTTTGTATATACAGAGCGGCAGAAGACGTTTCTGTTAGGGTTTATCCCGCGTGAGGCGCGGGGCGTGATGGTGTATCGCAACGAGGATACTGGCTGGATCTGGCCGCCGTATTTCAAGTTTGACAGTTCGGATTTGCAAGCCGAAGCGGCGGCGGCTGTTTCGGTTACCGGCGGCGAGCAGTGGGTGGTGATCACCCATTACGGCTGGCGCAACAAATTCTTCTCGATCTATCCGAATGCCATTGGGGTTCGTAGTATTACGGGGCCGGATGTGCAGATTATCCCGTGGTTCAACATCTTCTTTTTCATATTCCTGATTGTCGCCTATTTCTTTGTCCGCGCCATGTGGCGGCAGTTTAGGGAACGTTCGGTTGATCCGTTGCTTGAGGATGCAGGCGAGGTTTGGGACAAGGTTGATGACCAGGCTGATGCGGCCAAGCAACGTGCCAGCGGGTTTTTCGGGCGGATTGGTGCGTGGCTGGCAACGTGGCGTAAGAAGAAGTGAAAAGGTTTAAGGCGCTGCGCGCGGCAGGTATTTAAGGCAAGAAGAAGGGCGCGGGTTAGTGTGCTTTTGTGCGGGCGCGCCATAGGGTGAACAGGCCCGCCATGACCACGACCGCCCCGCCGATGGCCACGTTCAGGCGCAGGGTTTCGTTGAAGATCAGGATGCCGATGGTGGAGGCAAAGACCAGTTGCAGGTAGGCAAACGGCTGAACCGCGCTGGCCTCGGCTACCTCGTAGCATTTGATCAGGAGCCAGTGGCCAAGCACGCCTGTGACACAGAGCGCTGCCATCCATATCCAGTCAGATGCGACCATTGGTTCCCAATACCATAGCCCCACAGCCGTGATGCCAAGCGCGCCCACAGTGCCGGTCCAGAAGAAACTGGTGGCGGCGGTGTCGCGCCTTGCAGCGTAACGGGTCAGCAGACCATAAAGGGCGAACATCAGGGCGGCGATCAGCGGGATGATGGCGGCAGGTTGAAACACAGTGACGCCCGGTTGCAGGATGATCAGCACGCCGACAAAACCGATACCGACAGCGGCCCAGCGACGCCAACCAACGGTTTCGCCGAGGATCGGGCCGGAGAGGGCGGCGATCAGCAGCGGGTAGCTGATGAAGATGGCGTGAGTCTCGACCAAGCCAAGCAATACGAAAGCCTGAACCGTGACGGCGATTTCGGCGACCAATAGCAAGGCGCGGAAGGCTTGCAGGAATGGTTGTGTTGTGCGGGCCGTTTGGCGGATACCGCCAGGGGCGCGGGCAGCGATGGTGAGAACGAAAGCCGCAAAGAACCAGTAGCGGATCATCAGGACCATATAGACGTTATATTCGCTTGCAAGGTGGCGTGAGATACCGTCCTGCACCGAGAATACAAAAGTGGTGGCGATCATCAGCCAGATGCCAAGGCGGGTGTTTTTCTGTGTCATGTCAGCACCGCCGTGGTCATGTGGCGTTTGCGCCCGAAACCTGTGGTTCTGGTGACGGTGAAGCCCGCAGATGCAAGGCCGCGGCGCACAAATCCGGCGGCGGTATAGGTGGCAAGGGTGCCGGTTGGCGCGGTATGTTTGGCGACATTGGCAAGCAGTTCATCACCCCAGAGTTCGGGATTTTTGGCAGGGGAAAACCCGTCGAGGAACCATGCGTTCGCTGCGTTCGCCCATTCAGGTAGGGTGACGCGGGCATCGCCAATGATGATGTTGGCGATCAGGTCATCCGTTTCGATATAGCGTTTGCCTTTGGCCCATTCGGTCAGGAACGGGGCGGTGATGGCGTGGGCTTCGGGGAAGGCGGCAAGCGCCTTGTCCATATCGGGGGCGGACATCGGGAAGGCCTCGAAACTGGTGAAGTGCAGTGGGGTAGTTTGGCCCGATCTGCGCCATTCTAGCAAGGTGGTGAACATGTTGAGACCCGTGCCAAAGCCGAGTTCGGCGATGTGGAAATCGGGGGCAAAGCTGGCAGGCAGGTCATTGCCGGCAATAAAAACATGACGGGTTTCGGCAAGCCCGTTTTCAAGTGAAAAATAGGGATCATCAAAGCGGGTGCTGACGGGCAAGGTACCATCGCGCCACGTTAATTCTGCCGTCTGGATATGGTCGCTTGAATGGGTCATAACCTGCGGGACAATGAAAGAGGCAAGGCGGTTTGGCAATGGTAGATGTGACGGTAATAGGGGCAGGGATTTTCGGGCTATCGGTAGCCTATGCTTGCGTTACGCGCGGGGCCACGGTGCGGGTGATCGAAGAGGTGCGCATCGGGGCTGGTTCAAGTGGTGGATTGGTCGGGGCGCTGGCCCCGCATACGCCTGAGCGGTGGGATGCAAAGAAAGAGTTCCAGTATCAGAGTTTGGCAATGGCAGAGGTGCATTGGCGCGAGGTGGACCGGTTGTCTGGTGTGTTATCAGGATATGGGCGGATCGGCCGATTGCATCCGATTGCGTCTGAGCGGGTGTTAGGGTTGGCCTATGAGCGGGTAGATTATGCGCGTGAGATGTGGCGCGGCTTGGCCGAGTGGCGTGTGGTTGAGCGGTCGGAATATGGCGCGTGGGCACCGGAGAGCCCGACGGGGTATCTGGTGCATGACACGCTGAGCGCACGGATGCAGCCGCGTGGGGCTGCGGCGAGTTTGGCGGGGGCAGTGGTGGCGCTGGGCGGCGAGATTGTCATTGGCGAAGGGGTGGCTGAGGGCAAGGTTGTTTGGGCGACGGGGTATCGCGGTTTGCTGGCGCTGTCCGAGGAATTTGGTGCCGAGATTGGCAATGGAGTGAAGGGGCAGTCGGCCTTGTTGCGCTATGATGCCGGGGATGTGCCGCAGTTGTTTTCTGACGGGATTTATGTGGTGCCACATACGGACGGGACTGTTGCGGTTGGATCAACCAGCGAGCGGTATTGGGATGATCCAGTAGCGGTTGATGGGCTGCTGGACGCCTTTCTGGAGCAGGCATTTGCAGCGTTTCCGGTGCTGGAGGGGGCCGAGGTGTTGGAGCATTGGGCGGGGGTTCGTCCGCGCGGGCGCAAGCTGGCCCCGATGCTGGGCGCGTATCCGGAGCGCGACGGGCATTTCATTGCCAATGGCGGCTTCAAGATCGGGTTTGGCATGGCGCCGAAGGTGGGCGAGGTGATGGCCGATCTGGTGCTGGACGGGGATGCAGGCGGGATACCCGACGCGTTTGCATTCGAGGCGAATATGTAGGCCTAGTTTGCCGTTGCCTGCATGCATTGACGGCCGTCCGGGGCCCGAACCCACAGGGTGTTGCCGTTTATGCAGAAGGTTGCTTGTTCTGTATGCGTTAGCGGGGCGGTGGCGCGGAACTGGAATGATTTGAGCGGGCCGAGGTGGCGTTCTGCCATCAGCATCAGGTATTGCGCCAAAAGCGGGCCGTGGGTGACGAGGCCATCATAGCCCTCAACATCGAGGGCATAGGTTTCATCATAATGGATGCGATGGCCGTTCATGGTGAGGGCGGAATATCGGAACAGTTCGGTCGAGGAGAAGCTGTGGGATTCCTTATGGGTTTCGTCGGTTCGCGCGGTTGGCGGCGTAGGTTTTGGCGCCGTAGGGTCAGGGTTTTGGCGGTAAACGAGGTCTTGGTGTTCGGTGATACACAGGGTGCCGGATTGGTGGATGTCGTGGCGCAGGGTGACGAAGGCGAGCGGGCCAGTGCGGCCGGTCTTTTGTGTGATCGTCGCGATTGTGGTGGTTTTGGTGGCGGGTTGGCCGGTGAAAAGCGGCGCGTGAAATTGCAGCGCCCCACCCGCCCACATGCGGCGGGGCAAGCCAAGGTCGGGGATGAAACCGCCGGTTTTCGCATGACCATCCTGCCCGAGTCTTTCTGGCGGTTGTACATCCCAGAAATATATCTGGTGCCAGAAGGGAGGCAGGGGATTACCCGCCTTTGGTGGCGGGGTTGGCAGGGCAAGAGTGGCGTGCAGGGCCGCAGCACGGGCTGGGTCCAATGCGCAGGAAGTGGTTTGTGATTTACCTATAAAATCGTGCATGGTGGTAACGTAGCGGTGCGATGCAGGGAGGGAAAGCAGAGATGAAGTTAGGCGGGTTGGATCATCTGGTTTTGACGGTGGCGGATATAGCGGAGACGCTGGGGTTTTATCGGGACGTGCTGGGCATGACGGCCCAGCGGTTTATGCCTGCGGATGGAGTGGAGCGTTGGGCATTGAAATTAGGTGCGCAAAAAATCAATCTGCATCAGGTGGGTCGTGAGTTTGAACCCAAGGCAAAGGTGGCGACGGCCGGGTCTGCCGACCTTTGTTTTCTAAGTGATGTGGCGTTGGAAGAGTGGGCGGCGCATCTGGCGGATCATGGGGTTGAGGTGATTGAGGGTCCGGTGAAAAGGACGGGAGCACAGGGTGCGATTATGTCGCTCTACTTGCGCGATCCGGACGGAAATCTGTTGGAGATTTCCAATCAGCTATAGGAGATAGCAGTGATTGAGCCGACGCTGCGGGTGCGCGGGTTTGAAATACACAAAGGTTTTCTGGATGTTGGTGCACAGGCCGCAATGATTGATGATTTGCGCGAAGTAATGCAGTCGGCCCCGCCGTTTTCACCTGAAACACCCTATGGCAAACCGATGTCGGTACGGATGACCTCGGCAGGGGAATACGGCTGGTTTTCGGACGTTAGCGGGTACCGGTATGTGGATCGGCACCCATCGGGTGCGGCTTGGCCCGCAATTCCGAAACGGGTGCTTGAGGTATGGCAGGCCGTGTCGGGGGTGGATCGTGCGCCCGAGAGTTGTTTGATCAACTTCTACGGTGAAGGTGCCAGGATGGGCATGCACCGCGATACGGACGAGGCCGATATGCACTGGCCCGTTGTTTCGATTTCGCTGGGCGATGACGGGCTGTTTCGGATTGGCAATGACACGCGTGGCGGTGCGACGGATACGATCTGGCTTGCGTCAGGTGATGTGGTGGTGATGGGCGGGGATGCGCGCAGGGCCTACCACGGGGTCGATAAGATCAGGTTCAAGTCCAGCGGTCTGCTGCCCAAAGGCGGGCGGGTGAATGTGACATTGCGGGTGGTGACCTAGGCGCGTTTATGCGTCGAGCAGACGGTCCAGCAACGCGGGCAAATCATCGGACGGGGTGGCCAAACCGTGATGCGAGAGGTGCGCCAGACCAATCAGGGCAGCATAGAGAATATTGGCGTTTTGCCGGCATTGCGCCTTGGGGGTGCCATGGCTGCGGAACTGGGATTCGACAAAAGCAAGGCGTTTCCGGTCGATGGATTTTAGGGTCTTGGCCGCATTTTCATCATATCGGGCCCAGTCGCGGATTGCCGCTTCGGCCAAGGCGCCGCCGTATTCATCATTGCTGGATGCGGTCGAGATTTGCACCAGCAGGCGCAGGCGGTCCTTGGCGGATGATGCCTTGGCTTCTACCAGATCAATGATGTCCTGGGTGGCGATTTTGCCCCAGTGGTCCAGCATGGCCTGCTTTAGGGCAGGAACATCGGCAAAGTGCCAATAGAATGAGCCTTTGCTAACCTTTAGTGCCCGCGCGATAGGTTCGGCGCGGATGGCTTGAGGGCCACCTGCGGTCAGGGCGCTAAAGCTGGCTTTGATCCAGTCGTCAGGGGTGAGGCGTGGCTTCATATTGGGACCATACGATGGCGTATTGACTCGTGCAATGGCGCGATATACATACGGTAGCGTATGGAGCGGAAAGGCGACAGAAATGACACTGGTATCAATACTGATCTTTGTGGTTCTCGGGGCCACAGCCATTATTCATATGCTGTGGGGGTTTGGCATGAAATGGCCGGCGCAAGACATACAGGGGTTAAGCGATATGGTCGTGGGCACAAAAGGG
>JAFLKA010000442.1 GCA_022712735.1 Marinosulfonomonas sp.
ACTCGCTCCAAAGCTCGCCGCCTCTGGAAGTGTCCAGCCCAAAGGCCCGGCACTGCAAGGGACGATGATCGAATACAAGGCAGACCCGGTTCTCAAGGAGCGGACACTCGGCTCCAGAACCGGACAAACAATATTCGCTGCCGGGGCAATCAAAGCCCCAGCGTTTCAGCACGAAACCGGCTTCGGTGTTTGGCGCGCCCAGCACGTATGCGGTGGCGGGTTTCTTGACGATGTCGTTCAGGTACCACGCCCAGATCAGGGCGGAAGCCGTGGCATCGGTGTCGGGGGCAGTGTGGCCGAAGATTTTGATCATTGGGGTGTGTCCGTTTATAGGTTTGCGATTTTGCGTTCTTATAGGGCGGATGGGGCGGGTTGTCACCCGTTCTATGCGCCGATAACCTGTCGGGAACCAAGGATGCGATGCGATATGAATAAACCCCGCGAGACTGATCTATATCCCCCTGTGAAAGCCTACCTTGAGGCGCAAGGATATGAGGTGAAGGGCGAGGTTGGGGCCGTGGATGTGATGGCGGTGCGCGGCGATGAAGACCCTGTGCTGGTCGAGTTGAAGCTGGGGTTTTCATTGGCGTTGCTGCATCAGGGGATTGCGCGTCAGGTGGTTACGGATGCGGTTTATCTGGCGGTGCCGCGTGTTGGCGGTAAGGGATTGAAAGACAATCTGGGTCTGTGCCGACGATTGGGGCTGGGGCTGATGACGGTGCGTTTGCGTGACGGGTTTGTCGAGGTTCTGGTGGATCCTGTGCCGTATAAGCCGCGCAAGTCGGCAAAACGCAAAGGGCGGTTACTGCGCGAATTTGCTCGCCGCGTGGGTGATCCGAATGCAGGTGGGGCGACGCGGGTTGGTCTGATCACATCCTACCGCCAAGATGCGCTGCGCTGCGCGACCTATTTGTTGGACGAGGGGGCCTGCAAGGGGGCGGTGGTGGCCAAGGGGGCTGCGGTGCCCAAAGCGACGCGGATCATGGCGGATGATCACTACGGCTGGTTCGAGCGGGTCGAGGTGGGTGTCTATATGCTGACGCCCAAGGGGGTTGAGGCCTTGGACGTTTATGGGCGTGTTGAAGGTTAGAAGCCTTCAACACGGGTCAGGGTGTAGCCCGCCTGTCCCAACAGATAGAGCAGCCCGTTTTTGCCAGACAGGTGCGCGGCACCGACTGCGACAAGGATGTTATCGGCGTTATCGGTGGCGGGCAGGATCACGTTCATCCAGTTGGCGTTTCGATCGGTCAACATGGTGGTCTCGAGGTCGCTGAACATTTCGGTTGCTTCTTTGGGTGTCAGGGGCAGGGTGTCGCTGGCCTGAAGGCGGTTCAATTCCCAGATGGCGCGGTGCTCGCCGGACAGATAAGCCTCGATCAATGTGGAGATCAGGGCATCGCCGTTATGGGCCATGCCCAAACCCATGCGGATATTGTCCAGCTCGGCTTCGTCATCATCGCTGCCAAACAGCGAGAACAGGATGTCGAAAGGCTCGAGCGCGCGGGTGGCTACGTTCTGGGCCTCGGCCCGCGCCATGATGCGTTGATCTACCCCGTTTTGTTCGGTCATCCCCGCCATTGCGCAGGGCGGGATGGCCAGCATCATCGACACATACCAAGGCTGCATTTTGCTAACCATAAAGCCGGGGATGCCACGGGCGGACATTTCTGTGGTGAGCAGGTCCCAGTCTTTGGGCGACAGACGATCAGGCAGGGTCGGGCCATCGGTGATGAACATCAGCGACGCATCGGTGAGCATCGCGGATTTGAGCTGTTCCATCGTTTCGCGGGTGGCTTCGAGCAGGATCAGGTCGGCGGCATCCACGATAGGCCAGAGGGGCTCAAGGTAGCTGTCCAGTCGCACATCGGTCAGGTGCATGGTGCCCATGATGTGAATGGTGCTGCTGCCGTTTTGCGCCCGCCACAGATTGCCGGACGGGTAAGGGTGCGCAGCAACGGCGGCGTCCATGATGGCGCGATCCTCGGGGCTCATGGTTTCGAGCAGGTTTTCTCCGACGCATTGGGCAAACGCGGGCAGGGCGAGAAGGGATAACAGGAAGGATAGAATGAAACGCATATTCAGGCTCCGCCGGTGGGTTGGTCTATTAGGTATCTATGCAGTGTGGAAAATCAATGGGCGTGCTATGTTTGGGCCGTGATCGTTACGGTTTGGGGGAACGAATGGCATATCTGGATTTGAACGGGGCAAGGCTGCATTACACCGATACAGGGGCGGGCGACGTGGCTGTGGTGTTTTCGCACGGGTTGTTATTTAGCACCGAGATGTTTGCGGAGCAGATCGCCCACCTTAAGGGGAAATACCGCTGCATTGCCTATGACCATCGTGGTCAGGGGCAAAGCGGTGCGCCCGAGGACGGATATGACATGGATACACTGGCCAGTGACGCGGCGGCGCTGATCGCAGCGCTGGGGGTTGAGAAATGTCACTTTGTTGGTCTGTCGATGGGTGGGTTTGTGGCGCTGCGGATGGCGCTGGATTATCCTGAACTGGTGCGGTCTATCAGCGTGCTGGACAGCAGTGCGGACCCCGAGCCGCAGGAAAACCAAGGCAAATACAAGTTTCTGAATTTTATCCTGCGTTGGTTCGGGGCGAAACCTGTTGTCGGGTCGGTTATGCCGATTATGTTTAGCCGGACATTTCTGGAAGACCCTGACCGCAAAGAATTGCGCGATAGATGGCGGCGGTTCCTGGGACGGATTCCTGACAGAAAAGGCATGTCCAAGGCGGTGCGCGGCGTGATTGGGCGCGACGGGGTTTATGAGCGGTTGGGCGAGATCAAAACGCCAACACTGATCGTGGTGGGTGATGAGGACACCGCAACAGTGCCGGAAAAATCCGAGCGGATGCACGCCGCGATTGCGGGATCGGAATATATACTGGTGCCGCAGGGCGGGCATGTGTCCACAATTGATGCGCCAGAG
>JAFLKA010000236.1 GCA_022712735.1 Marinosulfonomonas sp.
TCGCGGCCGAATTCCTCGCGCCGACCGTTGGATTTGATCACCACAAGGTCGCGCAATTGCACACGTTCATAGGTGGTGAACCGCCCCGCACAGGCCGGACAAAACCGCCGCCGCCTGATGGCCGCGTGGTCCTCGGCGGGCCGTGAATCTTTGACTTGGGTATCGACGTTTCCACAAAAAGGGCAGCGCATAGGCTCTCCATTGGGTTAGTGAATGAGTTATCCACAGGCACTATAGGGTAGCCGCAACCCTTTGGGTAGGGGGGAAATGCACCCGCTAGATACAGCGTCACCTATCCTCAACACATCTTCGTCAGAACTCGCGGTTTTCCCTTTGTTGCAGGGCGAATTTGTGGAACCCTACCCCCTAACCAAAGGGAGATTATTATGAGTGTCGCACGTGTAACCGAAATATCCTCATCCTCGAAAAAAGGCTTTGATGACGCGGTAGAAGAGGGCATCAAACGCGCCTCCAAAACCCTGCGCGGCATCACCAGCGCTTGGGTGAAAGAGCAAAAAGTGTCTGTCAAAGACGGCAAAGTTGTGGAATTCCGCGTCAATATGATGGTGACGTTCGTTCTAGACGACTAAATCCACACAGCGAACGTGCGTCAAAGTGAGCGGCGCACGTTCTACTTACAGGCCGCCCAAAATCTTTCTTCAAACATCCAGCATTGGCCCGCAGCCTTTTTGGCGTCATAAATGCTGCCGCCATAGGCAAAATCGACCGATCCGGCGTCGCAGTTTAAAGTAGCCTGCGTTTCACCGCCTGAAATCACCTCTATATACCCGTTTAATTCCACCCGAATATCATCGTTTTCATTTTTCGGATATATCCGGTTTATTGCGCCTGTTACTTCATAGCGGGTTTCCTGATTTTGGAACGCAACAGTTTCCCAAATACTGTTGCTCACACCAGGCCACGGGGTATACTCCGCATCAATAACCGAGACCGACAAGGACAGATCGGGGGCGTGTCCAACGCGACCAAAACGGTAGGTCAGGTTGTTCCCTTCCACACAAACATCCACCGCTTTGCCCCCGTTCGAAAACGTGCAGCTTAGGAAGGTGTCTTGCCGTGTGGCACATTCGGCAAATGCGGCTTGCGTCCCGGCAATGATGATTGGAATAGCAATAAGTAAGCGCATAGTTTCTCCCTTTAAGACCTGCTCATATGCGCCACCACTTGGCGATCATGCGAAGCGTCACGATGTTCGAAAAGGTAAATTCCTTGCCATGTTCCTAGCCGCATTCGGCCATTCAGGACAGGAATTGACAAGCTGACCGGCAACATCGCCGCCTTGATATGGGCCGGCATATCGTCGGGGCCTTCATAGGTATGGGTGAGGTAAACCATTTTGGGGTCAGTGGTGGGCGGCACCAAGCGGTGAAAGAAGTTCTGCATATCGGTTTGCACTTCGGGGTCGGCGTTTTCCTGTATCAGCAGGCTCGCCGAGGTGTGTTGGACAAGAAGCGTCAGCAGCCCGTTCCCCGTGACCCAATCGGCCACCTGTCGGGTGAATTCATACAGGCCGGGGCCAGTGGTGGGGATGGTAAAGGTGTTTTGCATAAAACCTCCACTTTAATCTTACGGCATATTAGTCCGCTTAATCCGCAAGGATCGAAAACGGAAACAGCAGAGGTTTGCAGTTTTGCGTCACATGGGCCGCACGCCAATTGCCACCCACCCGTGTCAGGCTCAGGCTGTAATCACTCTTCGGGATTGAACTTGCAGCCTGCTGCAACGCCTCTTCAGCCAAAACCGTGAAAACAGCGCTCCGGCTGCCGGATTTGATGGTGCTAGGGCCGACAGGCGCAACCAGATAAATCCGCGTGTTCGTCGCCATGCCGCGGCCACGCGTCACGTAATCACCCGCCGCACACCAGAAATCAATCGGCCCCGCTCCGGCCAGTGTAAACACCTCGAATTGGCCAGACACCTCGGGGTCACGCCAAACGCTCATCTGGTTGATTGCCGAATACCGGGCCGCCCCGTCATAAGGGGCGGGTGATGTGTCACAGGCAGCGACGGCGGATACGGCCAGCAATAAAAGTGCGCGTAAACCTGTCATTACTGATCCAAGAAACTCCGCAACTTCCTGCTGCGCGATGGATGTTTCAACTTGCGCAACGCCTTGGCCTCAATCTGACGAATCCGCTCCCGCGTTACCGAAAACTGCTGCCCGACCTCTTCCAACGTGTGGTCCGTGTTCATGCCAATGCCAAACCGCATCCGCAAAACCCGCTCCTCGCGTGGCGTAAGTGACGACAAAACCCGCGTGGTGGTTTCTTTCAGGTTCTCCTGAATCGCCGAATCCAGTGGCAAAACCGCGTTTTTATCCTCGATGAAATCACCCAGTTGCGAGTCTTCCTCGTCGCCAATCGGCGTTTCCAGCGAGATCGGCTCTTTGGCGATCTTCATCACCTTGCGCACCTTCTCAAGCGGCATTTGCAGCTTCTCGGCCAATTCTTCCGGCGTCGGCTCGCGGCCAATTTCATGCAGCATTTGCCGCCCCGTCCGGACCAGCTTGTTGATCGTTTCGATCATATGCACCGGAATACGGATGGTGCGGGCCTGATCCGCGATCGAGCGCGTGATCGCCTGCCTGATCCACCATGTCGCATAGGTCGAAAATTTATACCCGCGACGGTACTCAAATTTATCCACCGCCTTCATCAGGCCGATGTTACCTTCTTGAATAAGATCAAGGAATTGCAGGCCACGGTTGGTGTATTTTTTCGCAATCGAAATAACCAGACGCAAGTTAGCCTCGACCATTTCCTTCTTGGCTTGCCGTGCCTCTTTTTCACCCTTTTGCACCTGCTGCACAATGCGGCGGAATTCGGGGATGTCCAGCCCGATATACTGCCCCACCTGCGCCATCTCGGCCCGCAGTTCTTCGATTTTCGGGGTCGAGCGTTCCAGCAATGCCTGCCAGCCACGTCCGGACTTTTCACCC
>JAFLKA010000051.1 GCA_022712735.1 Marinosulfonomonas sp.
CTTCTACAACTTGGCTCAACTCATCGAGTGATTTGATTTCTTCAGTCATGACTGGCTCCGCGTGTTTTTGGCGTTCATCGCTTTTACGTCCAGAACTTCGGGGTTCTGTGCTTCATGCGGATGCTCGGCACCGACATAAACGCGCAGGTTTGTCATGATAACGCGGCTCAAACGGTTGCCAGGCAACATGTTTTTAACGGCTTTGGTCACAACCCGCTCGGGGAACTTACCTTCGAGGATTTGCTCGGCCGTGCGCTGTTTAATGCCGCCCGGGTGACCCGTGTGCCAGTAATAAATCTTGTCGCTGCGCTTTTTACCCGTCAGCTGGATTTTTTCAGCGTTGATCACGATCACATTGTCGCCCATATCCATGTGCGGTGTGAAGGTTGGTTTGTGCTTGCCGCGCAAGCGCATGGCGATAATGGAAGCAAGACGGCCCAGCACGACACCTTCAGCGTCGATGATGATCCATTTCTTCTCAATATCTGCCGGTGTAGCAGAGAAGGTTTTCATGGTGTCTACCCTATTTGAAACGGTGCAAATGGCGATTATCGCCGCTTGCGGGAATTGATTGCGTCTATCTATAGGGTTTAGCGGCGCAGTCAAGGGCGCTAATGCTTGTTTTATGTAGCCAAAACAGCGCCTTACAAAATAGGTATTATTTTACCCCATATTTATACCTCGATCAGATCAGGCGGGTTGCTCAATAACGCTTCTAGCGCATACATCGCCCGTTCAAACGCCTCCAGCGGGATTTGCCCGTTCACCGTGATACGCACCGCATGCGGCGCACGTCCGTCCAGGAGCGCGAAATCATCAGCAGACCGCAGACGTATCCCCTGTTTCTCCGCCGCTCGGCAGAAATTCGAGGCCCGCCAGCCGCGTGGCAGCTTTAGCCACAGGAACGGCACATCCTCGCTCCATTTCAGATCGTAACTGCCCAGCACATTCACCGCGGTGCGCACATAGATGTTGACCCGGTCGCGCACCGCCTCGCGAATTTTAGCCAGATCCGGGGATTGCAGAACCATTTCCGTCAGATCGCAAATGGTCACTGCCAGCCCGAAGTGGTTGAACTGTGCGGCGCGACGCAGTTTTTGGGTTTTACCAATGGGCGCCAGCGCAAATCCGACCCGCAAGGACGGCGTTAGTGATTTGGACAAGGACGACACATACCAGCCAAGGTCAGGCAGCAATTCGCGGTAGGTCGGCAGGCCACTGCCCTGCATGTGGTAACAATCATCCTCAAGCACATGGCAGTTATAGTGCCGCGCCACATCCGCCAATTCTTGCCGGCGTTCCAGCCCCGTGTGCCCTGTCGTTGGGTTGTGCACCTCTGGCGATGTGCAAAAAACTTGTGGCCCGTATGTTTTACAGGCGGCCTCCAACTCGTCCGGCCGCACCCCTTTGCTATCACACCTTAGCCCGACAACCCCGGCCCGCAGCAGCCGCGCCGCATGGCGAAACCCCGCATAGGTCAGGTCTTCGGCAAAAACCATCGGCTTTGGGTCTTTTAGAACCGTTTGCAGGATCAACATGATGGCGTTTTGCCCACCGTGAGCCAGCACAATATCTTCGGGCTCGTACCGGCCCAGCTGCACACCCTTTAACCAGCCATATATCGCGACCCTCGCCTTGGCCTCGGTTGCCTGACTGGGATAGCGGATCAGGCTGTCGTTGGGGATTTGCGCCATGCGCGCATAACAATTGCGGATCAATGCTTCTTGCCCGACGTCAGGCAATAACGGCGAGAGCAGCTCGATCCGCGCGGGCTCCTGCGTTGGCCTGACGCCAACTTCGACCGACTGTAGCGGTGCGGGCGTCGTCTTGGCTTGTGCCACAAACGTGCCGCGCCCCACAGCCGCCTCTAGCAGCCCCTCATCCGTCAGTTTGGTATAGGCCCGCGCCACCGTTCCCGGTGTCACCTTTAGCTGCCAGCCCAATTCGCGCACCGGCGGCAGGCGTTCACCCACTTCCAATTGTTCCGACACAATCGCGGTGCGGATTGCGTCTGTTAGCGTCAGATACTTGGGACCATCCGACGTTGATAGATCAGGAAACCAAATTGTATTCATTACAATCTTTCATTGGACGTTCACAGATTCGCATTGTATCTATAAAACATAGCGGAACACCCCGCTTGTATCAATACAATAATTCAGGAGCGCGCCATGACCATGACATCAACCATCCCCGCACAGCGCAGCATGCATCTGCAAAGCCGCCTGCCCCAATCGCCAATGGCATTGGTGGTGATCACGGTGGCAACCACGCTTCTGACCTGGGATTTGCGCCGCAGCACACGGCGCGTTCTAAAGACTTTGACAGATACCGAGTTGCAAGACATCGGGCTGACACGCGACGAGGCCTATACGGAGGCGCGTCGTTTGTTCTGGCAAGGCTAACATCCCAGTCTTGCCAGAACCTCTTCCTGGGGCCGGTTCATTCCGGCCCCTTTTTTTAACAT
This sequence comes from Marinosulfonomonas sp., assembly GCA_022712735.1. Next base: position 2,468 of record JAFLKA010000051.1, read on the forward strand.
GCGCCGGATTCGTCCGGCCCCTTTTTTTATTGACTGGGCGGGATTGAATATGTCACCCCTGCCCGCGCCACCGGCTTGTCCATGCCCTCGGAATAGATCATCACATCGCCCACCGCCAAAACGCGGCCCAGCTTGTGAATAGTGGCCTTGGCGATTAAATCACGCCCCGCCGCAGGTTTTCGCATGAAATCGATTGAACAATTCGTCGTCACCGCCAGCGCCTGCGGCCCGATCATCGCCATCAGCGCCAGATAAAACGCGACATCGGCGGCGGCGAACATCGAGGGCCCGTTCACCGTATTGCCCGCCCGCAGATTTTGCGCGCCAACCTGCATCCGAATGGTGGCCTGATGGTCGGCCAGTCCCTCAACAATGAAATTGTCCGTCATATGTGGAAAATGCTCGGCCAAAAACGCCTGCATTTCCTCAACCGTCATTTTCAGCGCCATGATGCTTTCCCTTTTCACATTCTAGGCCTAAGGTTTGCCTGAAACGAGCCAGAGAGCAAGCATGACTGACATATTATTGCGCCAAGACGCGGGCGGTATTGCCACGCTAACCCTGAATTCGCCCTCCAACCTGAACGCGCTGTCGGACGCGATGCTGGCCGCATTGCAGGCGCAGTTTGACGCGCTGGCCACAGACACGTCCGTTAAGGTGGTGATCTTGCAGGGTGCGGGCAAGGTATTCTGCGCCGGCCATGACCTAAAGGAAATGACCCGTGGCCGCGACGCCGATGACGATGGCCGCGCCTATTTTCGCGACCTGTTCAGCCGCTGCGCAAATGTGATGATATCGATCACCCGCCTGCCCCAACCCGTGATTGCCAAGGCCCACGGCATTGCCACCGCTGCTGGCTGCCAACTGGTTGCGACCTGTGATCTGGCGGTGGCTGCACATGGCACGCGGTTCGGGGTGAACGGGGTGAACATCGGGCTGTTCTGCTCCACCCCGATGGTGGCGCTGACCCGCAATGTGCCGCGCAAACAGGCGTTCGAAATGCTGACCACGGGGGCGTTTATTGACGCTGCCCGCGCCGCTGAAATCGGGTTGATCAATCAGGCGGTCGCGCCAGATGCGCTGGACGCTACCGCCACGGATATGGCGCAGGTATTGGCCAGCAAAATGAACGGCGTGCTGGCGATTGGCAAACAAGCATTTTACGAGCAAGCCCAAATGCCGCTGGCCGATGCCTATGCCCACACCGGCGAAGTGATCACCGCCAACATGATGATGCGCGACACCGAAGAAGGCATTGCGGCCTTTCTGGAAAAACGCAAACCGGACTGGTCCTGATCCCCTAATCGGGCATTGAAACCCGCAGCACAAATGCAAGCGCAAGGGCGACCAAAGCAAGGCACAGGCTTGTGAGTAGCAAACCCGTGACACCACCACTCTCAAGCACCACAGCCCCAATGAGCGGCGCCATTGCGGTGGCGAAAATCGGCACGCTCGCAATGGTGCCCGATACAGCCCCGAAGTTTTCCATCCCCATAATCTCGGCGATCAAAACCGGACGCAAGATGCTCACCATTCCCACAGACGCGCCCTGCACCGCAGCAAAAACGAACACCAGAACCGGGGCCATCCCCGCCGCCATCAACACCGTGCTTGATATAACCAGCCCCACCAGCGCAACCCGCGTCGAGAACAAAGTCCCTGCCCGCGCCCCGTTCAGCATCAACACGATCCGGCCGATCACCTGAAACGGCCCAACCACGCTTGCGGCCAACACAGCGCTGGTTTTGGCGATGCCAAATCCGGTGAAGAGCGGGATGAAATAGGTCACCAGCATGGTGTGGTTCATCGCGGCCAGCCCAAAGGCTCCGGCCAGCAACCAGAATGCTGGCTGGCGTATGATCTGGCCCAGCATTCGTGTTTTTCTGGTGTCCTTACCCGCAGCCAGTGCCGGTGCGCGATCACTGCGGCGCAAGCGTACCCCTGCGTAAAAGAACAACGGCACCGTGACAAAAAGCTGGAGCATGCCAAACGCAAGCACCGCCCCGCGCCAGCCAAACCCCTGCGCCAGAACCGCCCCGAGCGGAAACGCCAAGGTCGAGGCCAGTCCGGCCACCAATGTCACGCGGATAATTGCCCCGCGGGCCTGATTTCCCAATCGGCGGGTTAGAAATGCAAAGCACATGTCGTAAAAGCTGGCAGACATCGCCAGCCCGATAACGGCCCAGATAACATACCACTGCGCCAGCGTTTCAACCCGTGACAACAGCAGTAACGCCCCCCCGCCGAGGGCAGCCCCTCCGGTCAACAGTTCCGCCCCCAGCCCACGATCGACCAAGCGCCCGGCCATGCCAACCGTCAGCGCTGACACCAGCAGCGCCAACGTCAGACCAATTGCCAATGACGCGCGGTTCCAACCGGTATCGGTCTCGATCCACACCAGCATAGCGCCGTATATGTAAAACAGGCTGGCCCAGCCGACGGTCTCGCCTATGGCAAGCATCCAGATCGCGATTGAATCGCCTTTGCTTTCTTCTGTTTTCACAGAAATCAGCCCCGCCAGTTAAACCCCGTAAATCGCCCCGAATTTGGTCTCCAGATACTCCAGCAACGGCGCCTCGTTTGGCTCAAACCCGCAGGCCTGTGTGATCACCTCGCGTGGCTTATACAGCCCGCCATATTGTTGCACATTATCGCGCAACCATCCGGTCGCCGCTGTGGTATCACCTGCCGCCAGCCCTGTATCCAGATCAGGCAGCGTGTCGCGCATCGCCTTGTTCAAACACCCAGCATAGACATTGCCCAGCGAATAGGTCGGGAAATAACCGAACAGCCCGACCGACCAATGCACATCCTGCAAACAACCGTTCGATGGCTTGTCCACCGCCACGCCGAAATCCGCCTCGAACCGTTCGTTCCACGCATCTGGCAAATCGGCAACCGACAGATCACCGGCGATCATCATACGCTCCAGATCAAACCGCAGCAGCACATGCAGGTTATAGTGTATCTCGTCGGCTTCGGTGCGGATATAACCGGAATGCACCCGATTGACCGTGGCATAGAACGCCTCTGCATCCTTCATACCAAAATCGCCAAACGCGTCTTTCATTTCGTCAAACAGCCAGCCGGTGAACGCTTGGCCGCGCCCGATCTGGTTTTCATAAATCCGGCTCTGGCTTTCATGCACCCCCATTGAGACGCCCTGCCCCAGCGGGGTCAGAAGGTACGCGTCATCAATGTTTTGCTCGTAACAGCCATGCCCGACCTCGTGGATGGTGGAATAGAAACAGTTGAACGGATCGCGCGGACTGGTGCGGGTGGTGATGCGCACATCATGGCCGGAACCGGATGAAAACGGATGCACCGCCTTATCGACCCGCCCACGCGCCATGTCATAGCCAAAGGTCTTGGCCAACTTGCGGGTCAGCTTCATCTGGGCGGATTCGTCAAAATCGTGGTCCAGTGCGGCGGGCTGTTTATCCGCCCCCAATACCTTCTCGCGCAGCGCCACCAGACGCGGGCGCAAGGCGTTGAACATCGCCTCAAGGTCGGCGGCCTTGGCCCCCGGCTCGTAATCATCCAGCAGCGCGTCATACAGATCACCACCATCCGCTAGTGCCGTGGCTTCCTCGCGCTTCATATCAAGAACCTGCATCAGGGTCGGGGAAAAGGCGCTAAAATCCTCGGCTTCGCGAGCCTCGGCCCAGACCCCTTGGGCAATTGAATGCAGCTTGGCCTGCTCGCTTGCCAGCTGGGCCGGAATGCGCATGGTGCGCACGTAACCGCGCCGGATATGGCGCATGTTGGCCTGCCCCACGGCGTTCAGTTTACTATCATCAATCACCGCCAGCCAGTCACCCACACGCGCATCGGTGCGCCGTGCATGGATCACACCGCTGATCGCCGCCAATTCCTCGCTGCGTTGCTCGGTGGCACCACGGGGCATCATGGTTTCCTGATCCCAGCCCAAACGGCCCGAAATCTGCGCCAGCGCCTGTGTTTCGCGCTCGAACGACATCAACTCATCATATGCGATCATGTTATTTTCCTCTTACACTTTGGGCCACCGGATAGCCCGCCAAAAACCGTCCGCGCAGGATCATCACCCACAGCAGGATTGCGCCCGCTTGGTGGGTCAATGCCACATGTGTTTGCGCCGCCAGCATCACCGTGGTGATCCCCAGCACGACCTGCGCCAGAACCATCACCGCCATCATGTTGAACGCGGCTTGTGTCTTGCGATTGCCGCTGGAACGCGACCGCCGCCAGACCACGATGGCAAAGATAAACACTAGATATCCGAACAACCGGTGAATAAACTGCACCAGTGCGGGGTTCTCAAAGAAGTTGCTCCACCATGGCACATAATCAAACATCGCGTCAGGGATCACTTGACCGCCCATCAACGGCCAGTCGGTATATCCGCGCCCCGCATCAATACCCGCCACCAATGCGCCCAGCAGGATTTGCAGGAACGCCAGA
>JAFLKA010000277.1 GCA_022712735.1 Marinosulfonomonas sp.
ATAACGAAGAACGGCCCCATAGCGCGATTGGAAATAAATCCCCGATCATGCTCACTAAATCAGAAGGTGAAACCAGCCCACCAAACTGATCAAAGCGGGAAAAATATAGACCAACGTGGTCCAAGGTTGGGGGCAAGAGCATTAACCCTAAGGACTCTCCGTCAACTGGAGGATAATTGGGGCGCAGGTCATGACGCCAACAACTTGGCAATACCGGACAGACCTATTAGCCGAAGAGAAAATCCGCATTGTTTTGGCGGTTCAATGATCAAGCCGTTGCTCCTTACAAGATGGCCGAAGCGCTCAATTTAGGAATACTTGTTCATATTCCTTGGCAGCGTTTATCGCTGCTTTGCTCATTAAACAAAATGCCGTTGACAGCCCATCCGCCAGTGCGGCCTTATGGGATACAACACTAATTTTTGACCACTTGCCATTTGGGTATCCACTTCGCGGATCAAGAATATGACCTATCGATCCAGCATCGTCAAACGTGGTACCCAATGGCGACGATGTGGCCACAGACATATTGCGAAGCGCAATTTCTGACCCATCAGAACCAGCCCGTTTTATCTGCCACGCGTTTCCATCTGGTGCATGTCCCACGGCGGATATTTCGCCGGTATTTATCAAAACATTTTCTACGCCTTCGCGCCGAAACAGAGCCGATATTTTATCAGCGATGTAACCTTGGGCAATACCGTTGAGGGTAAGCATGACACCAGAACGGTCGAACGAAACCTTGCTGGCCGAGTAGCTGACATGTTCCCATCCTGTCACCGCCAATGCCTCTGATATCTGCTGTGCTGTCGGTGTCGAACTGGCGCTTATTTCCTTGGCATAAAGCGCCCATAGGGTCTGAACTGTTGGATCAAACGCGCCTTTGGTCCGTATATGCAAGCCCGTGCAAATCGAGAACAGTTCGATCATTTCAAATGCAGGATCGACCAGCGCGCCATCACGGTTAAGGCGCGATAACTGGCTGTCATTTCGATACAGGCTAAAGATGCCTTCCAATCGAATGATTTCACTCACAGCCATTGAAATCAGTTGGTCCGCCTTTGGGTGATCCAGCACGATCTGAGCACGGGCCCCAAGCGCGGTGCCCTGCCAGCGCGCTACATTTGCCTGCACTTTTGCGCCCAGAAACGGGAGCGCTGCAGCTCCGGCCAAGATTGTCAAAACACGTCTACGGGTGGTCATTCACTTGTCTCCAATGCGGTTGAATCAAACTCAACGGGGGCCAGAACAACTTCAACCGGGATATCGTCCAGACGCATGATCTCGCCGCCATGTTCCGCAGCAAAACCAGCGGCACCGGCTTGATTGCCAAAAGGCACGACCTCGGGGGCGCCCATGCCGCCAATCGCGTCTGATCCAATGACAAAATAGGCGTCACTCGCTATGATCCAGTTGCCTTTACCTATCTCGGTCCAGCTGGTCGCGCGGCCCATGTCATTGACATATAGCACCCGTATCTCGGCGCTTTGCTCAGGGGATTTCAGGTAAGCAATGCCATCGCGTACTTGCGAAAACCACAAGGGGGCAAACATACCTTCCAGATGCACCTGTGCCTTCGGGCCTTGATGCTCTAAAATCACCATTTGGCAATAATGACCTGCGGCCTCTTGGGTCAATTCCACCGGATCTGGAATTTGGCTTGCCGTCTGATCTTCTTTGCAAGCCGTAAGCAAAAGCAGCATAGCTGGTATCAGATATTTCATGGTTCCACCCTTTTAAAGACCGTCCAGGCCGCAAAAAGTGCGGCCACCGGCCACAACAGCAACGAGGCCAGTTGCCCCATCACTCCTGATGCACCGCCCGCAGCCCCGATCCCCGAGGCCAGCACAGATACCGATACATCTGGCATGTTGATCATCCGGAACGCATCCGCCGGATTTGCCACCAACAGCCATGGAAACACGGATTTGGTGAAATACCCACCGTCATCCGCCACCAACGCTCCCAGCAGGCCAAGGTCATACAGCACCACGCAGACCAGCCAGATGATGATAACAATACCGGACGCCACGCCGGTTTGGCGCACCATTGCCGACACCAGATACCCTATCCCCAAAAATGCCGATCCCAGCGCCAGCGATGTTGCGAACAGCCTGAACAGTGGCGCGAATGACAGATCAGCCATGCCGTATTGCCAGATGGTCAACCCAGCCGTCAGACCCAACCCTACCGCGATAGCAAACCCCAGCACACAGATATGAGCGGAAAATTTCCCTAACAGGATTTCGCCGCGTGATAGTGGATAGGTCAGACTAAGCGCCAATGTGCCGCGCTCGGCCTCGCCTGAAATAGCATCAAATGACAGTAATAAACCTATCAAAGGCAGCAGATAAACCGATAGCGTGGTGATCGATGTGACAGCAACAATCAGCGGATCAACCCCCAGCGTCCCGGTTGGTGCGCCGCCGGCAAGTGTCAACACAGTGGTGAACAGCCCCATCAGAATAACCGAGGTGGCTACCCACATATTGCGCCGTGCCAGTAGCAGTTCCAGACGGGCGATGGTCAGGATAGACATCACAAATCCCCCCCCTGTTGACCGCTGTAGTGGCGGTATAATTCTTCAAGGCTGGCAGGAGTGACATCCAGATCCTGAATGTCGCTACCAAGCGCCATGATCTGTTCCAGTTTGGCCAGCTTTTCATCCGGCTGGCAGGTCAGGTAAACCGACTGCCCGTTCATGCGTGTGCCCCCCAGATGGGCCGAAACACGGTCTGCGGCATCAACGCTGGTAGTAACATCCAGCCGGATCGGCAGACGCGCGGCGTGGCGCAGGGCCCCCAAGCTGTCATTGGCCACAAGCAATCCATTGCTCATAATCGCAATCCGATCGGTGCGGGTTTCCAGATCGGTCAGTGCGTGGGACGACAGCAGCACAGCCGTACCACCTGCGGCCAGGTCATCGACAATATCGTAAAATTCATGGCGCGAGATCGGGTCAAGCCCGCTGGTCGGTTCATCCAGCAATGCCAGTTTCGGTTTGCCAAGCAAGGCTTGCGCCAAACCGATCCGCTGGCGCATCCCTTTGGAATAGGTGCGGATTTTGCGGTCCGCCGCATGGTTTAACCCAACCCGCTCAAGCAGATCATCAGCGGCCTTGGGCGGCACCGATTTCAAGCGGGCAAAATGGTGCAATTGCTCACGCCCCGTCAGCGCCCCGTGGAACGCCACACTTTCGGGTAAAAACCCGATTGCGGTGCGGGCGTTGCGTGATCCGGGCCTGTCGCCCAGCACGTTGATTGTGCCCGATGTTATGGGCGTCAGCCCCAAAACCATCCGCATCAAGGTGGTTTTACCAGCGCCATTATGACCCAGAAGCGCCAGACGTTCACCGGCCTCAACGCGCAGGCTGACGCCCGCCACGGCTTCAAGGCTGCCATATGTTTTG
>JAFLKA010000052.1 GCA_022712735.1 Marinosulfonomonas sp.
CATGCTGATTGCCCAACCAAAGGGCAACCAGTTTCATGTGGTCGATAGCTTCTCGAAGTCGGTCCAGCTTGGATCGGGGCTTGAGGCGACGGGCAGGCTTAGCCGTGCCTCGATCAAACGCACGGTTCAGGCGCTGCGGATTTGTAAGAAAAAGCTGCAAAACCATAATGTTTCGCGGATGCGGCTGGTGGCAACCGAGGCCTGCCGCCGTGCCCATAACGCAAAAGAATTTCATCGGCTGGTCAAACGCGAGACCGGCTTGACGCTCGAAATTATCGAGCCCGAGGAAGAAGCGCGTCTGGCGGTGATTTCCTGTGCGCCGCTGGTGTCAAACCGCACCGATCAGTTGCTGGTGGTCGATATTGGTGGTGGCTCGACCGAGCTGGTCTGGATCGACATATCCAAAGTGCCAAACGCGGATCGGGCCAATTCGATCATGCGCCTTCATAAAGGGTTCAAGCAGGACCCGTCGCTGGATTCCAACGCGCGTGTGGTCGACTGGATTTCAGTGCCTTTGGGGGTTGCGACCCTGCGCGACATCTTTGATGACGTCGAGGATGATGCGGCGCGTTTCGCATTGATGTCCTGCCATTTCGAGGAAAAACTGGAAGGGTTTTCACCGTTCGAGAACGAGCAGGCCAAAGAGGGGTTCCAGATTGTCGGCACGTCCGGCACGGTCACCACGGTCGCGGCCTCGCATCTGGGGCTAAAGCGGTATGACCGCAACAAGGTGGACGGGTTGACGATGACCTCGGGGCAGATTGATGCGGTGGTGTGTGAGTATCTGGCGATGGGGCCGGAGGGGCGCCGTGCTGATCCGCGCATCGGGCGGGACCGTCAGGCGTTGATCATGTCGGGGGCGGCAATTTTGCAAGCGCTGCTGCGGGTCTGGCCAACCGACCGTTTGTCGGTTGCGGATCGCGGTCTGCGCGAAGGACTGCTATATGCACAAATGAGCGCCGATGGGGTGCTACAGGATGGAATGATTTAATGGCGAAGAAACCAGGCGGAAATAACAGCGGGCGCGGGCAACGTGATCTGCGCACCAAAGTCAAAACTGCACGGGGGCGCAAGCTGTCCTCGACCCTGTGGCTGGAGCGTCAGTTGAATGATCCCTATGTGAAAAAGGCGAAGTCGGACGGGTATCGTGGCCGCGCGGCTTACAAAATTCTGGAACTGGACGACAAGTATCGCTTTCTGGTGCCTGGTGCGCGGGTGGTCGACCTAGGCTGTGCCCCTGGGGGCTGGCTGCAAGTGGCGGTGCCGAGGGTCAATGCGCTGGGGGATCGCAAAGGCAAGGCTGTGGGCCGGTTGCTGGGGATTGATCTGCAAGAGGTGGAACCCGTCGTGGGGGCCGAAATCCATTTACTGGATTTCATGGAGGATGACGCCGACCTGAAGGTCAAGGAATGGCTGGATGGCAAGGCGGACGTGGTGATGTCCGATATGGCGGCATCGGCATCGGGCCATAAACAGACCGACCATATGCGGATCATGGCGCTGTGTGAAACGGCGGCCTATTTCGCCTTTGATGTGCTGGAAGTGGGCGGCACATTTATCGCCAAGGTTCTGGCGGGCGGCGCCGAGGGGGATTTGCAAAAGCTGCTAAAGCAGAAATTTGACAAGGTGGCGAATGTGAAACCGCCAGCCAGCCGATCAACCAGTTCCGAGAAGTTTGTGGTCGCCACAGGGTTCCGCGGGTAAAATTCTTTGAAAGAATTTTAATTGGAAAATTAGAAATTTTCCACTCTGGCTGCTAGCTGTGTTCCTCGTTTTGTTCGGTCAGGCGGCTGGACAGCAATTCACCGGTATCCAGCAGGATGGAATAGGCCACCATCGACACCGCTGTATTGATCTGTTTCAGCGCCCGCAGGGTTTCCTGATGGATATTGCTGGTCTCGATGCTGTCAGTCGCAGCCATACGCAGGCGTTCCAGATGGCGACGTTGCAGTTCTTGTTCCACATCGCGCACCGCTTCTTTTTCCTCGATCAACTGGCGGGCGGAATCGACGCTGTTGGTCATCAGCACGTTGAGCGACAGTTGCACATTCGACAGCACGCGGTCGTGAAAATCGCACAACTCCTGCCAGCCCTCGGGCGAAAATTGCAGCCCCTTGTCGGTGATTTTTTGCGCCATCCCCAGCAGGTTTTTCGAAATCACATCGCCCGCCGATTCAAGGTTAATCGCAATCGAGGACAGCTCCATACTGTTGCGAGCCTCGTCCTCGGCCAGTTTGTTCTGGTGTAGTTTTGCCAGATACAGCTTGGTTTCAAAATGCATCGCGTTCACGTTGGACTCATTAGTGTGGACACCTTTGGCGGTCGCGTCGTCCCAGACCTCGTATAGGCCCATCACCGGTGACAGCATCGCCTCGATCGTTTCGCCAATCCGCAACACTTCGCGTGAAGCACAGGCCAGCGCACGTTCAGGCAAATCAAGCACGGTTTCATCCAGTGCGCTGATCCGTTCGGCAATGACCGCGTCGTCCGAGATAGGATCGGCAATAAAGCCATCCAGAAAACGCGTCAGCGGCTTGATCAGGAACAGGCCTATTAGCAAAATCGCAAGGTTATAGACCAGATGCAGATTGATGGCTTGGCGCGCGCCAGTTGCGCCCAGATATTCAAGCGGGATCGCGGCATTGGCAAGCAACAGCAGCGCAATAATCGCCCCGCCGCCGCGCAACAGCAGGTTGCCGATCACGATGATACGGGCCGAGGCCTTGGCCCCGAGCGTCAAAGTATACGGTATGAAAGAGCCACCCAGATTGGCCCCCAGCACCATCGCCATTGCGGCCTCGACCGGCAACAGGCCCTGGGCGGTGAAGGTGACAAACATCAGCACGGCGGCGACACTGGAGTGCATCGCCCACGCCAGCAACGCCCCGACGATAAAGGCCGAGAAAACATCATTGGCCAGATAGCTGGCGACAGGGGCAATCGCCGCGCTGTCGCGGATCGGATCAGTGGCGGCGCGGATCATATCGAGCGACACCAGCACCAATGCCAGACCAATCAGGATGCGCCCTGTTTGGCGGGTTCGGGATTTTTTGCCTTTCAGGAACAGGGCAACCCCTATCAGCAACAGCATTGGCACCAGCCACGCGGCCCGCACCAGCAGGATCTGGGTGACAATGGCCGAGCCAAGATCAGCCCCGAGGAAAATCGCCAGCCCGACCGTGACCGTCAGCGTGCCTTTGGTGGCAAAGTTTGCAACCAGCAGGGCAACGGCGGTCGAGCTTTGCAACAGGATTGCGGCCAGAACGCCCGTGCCCGCCGCCAGCGGCGGATTGTTCGAGGAGCGGCGCAACCATGTGCGCAATTCTGATTTGAATGCCCGTTGAACACCGGTGCGGATAATCCGGACAGACCACAATAAAAGGGCGGCTGCCCCGGCTAAATTTAGAATAAAAATAAGCAATTTTGCCTCGTTCGCGCTAGTAAAGTGCGTTTACCTAGGCGCATGGAAAACCATTTGCAAGTAAATTTGACACCACGCGGCTGTAATATTGTTAACATAAGAGGCAGGATACGCGGAATTTTTCCTTGCTAAAATCCTTAGCAACACTAGCCTACTGAAATACAAAAAAGCACATCTGGGAGGATGCAATGAAACTGAACACACTTTTATCAACAGTGGCTGTATTGGCGGCTTTTACATTTGGGGCGGGTTCCGCAATGGCACAGGATTGCCCGCGCGGTGATCTGGACGATCGTTATTGCGATGTCGACGGTGACCTGATTGCCGACACGCCGACTGACCCAAGCAAGCTGCTTGATCCCGATACGTTGATCTTTGCCTATACACCGGTTGAAGATCCGGCTGTATATAAAGAAGCATGGTCCGATTTCCTGACCCATCTGGAAGCAAAAACCGGCAAGGATGTCGTGTTTTTCCCTGTTCAATCGAACGCCGCCCAAATCGAGGCGATGCGCTCGGGCCGTTTGCATATTGCAGGCTTTAACACAGGGTCCAACCCGCTGGCTGTGAACTGCGCCGGCTTTAGCCCGTTCACCCTGATGGGCCGCGAAGATGGCAGCTTTGGTTACGAGATGGAAATCCTGACCTACCCTGGTTCAGGCATCGAAAGTGTCGAGGATATTCGCGGTAAACAGTTGGCCTTTACCTCGCCGACCTCCAACTCGGGCTTCAAGGCGCCATCGGCTATTTTGAAAGCTGATTTCGGCATGATCCCTGAGCGCGATTTTGAAGCGGTCTATTCTGGCAAACACGACAACTCGATCCTGGGTGTGGCCAACAAAGACTATGTTGCTGCCTCGATCGCCAATTCGGTGCGTGACCGGATGATTAGCCGCGGTGTGATCACTGCGGATCAAATCGTATCGATCTATAAATCGCAAACCTTCCCGACAACGGGTTTTGGTACGGTTTACAACCTGACACCCGAGCTTCAGGCCTCGATCAAGGACGCGTTCTTCTCGTTTGAATGGGATGGCACCAGCTTGCAGGAAGAATTCTCCAAGTCAGGCGAGGGCCAGTTCCTGCCGATGACATATCAGGAATTCTGGGATGTGATCCGTAAAATCGATGCGGCGAACGGCGTTTCCTACGCTTGCGAATAATCGTTTGAATTAAACGAATTGCGGCGGCTACTTAAGGTGGCCGCCGCAATAATAATATCAAAATGGGGTGGGCTATGCTGAAGCTGGAACAGCTGACGATGACGTATAAGACCGGCGATCAGGCGCTAAAGGCTGTGTCGCTTGAAATTCCGGCTGGACAGGTTCTGGCGCTGATTGGCCCGTCGGGTGCGGGGAAATCCACATTGATCCGGTGCATCAACCGGCTGGTTAATCCAACCAGCGGCAAGGTGTTTTTGGGCGATGTCGAGCTGACCACGCTTAAACCTGCGGGCCTACGCCGCGAGCGTCGCCGCATGGGGATGATTTTTCAGGAATACGCGCTGGTTGAACGCCTCACGGTGATGGAAAACGTGCTGTCGGGCCGTTTGGGTTATGTCGGGTTCTGGCGCAGTTTTCTGCGTAAATTCCCGCAATCGGATGTGGACGAGGCATTTCGTTTGCTGGACCGCGTTGGCCTGCTGCATATGGCCGACAAACGCGCCGACGA
>JAFLKA010000053.1 GCA_022712735.1 Marinosulfonomonas sp.
ATTGGAGGGCGCGGTGCCCGGCGTGCCCCTGTGGGTGATCGGTCATTCGCTCGGCGGGTTGATGGTGCCGTTTCAGGAGGGTGCGAACCGGATTGCGCGTCTGATCACCGTGGCCAGCGGGCCAACGCATCTGTTTGATCACCCTTGGCCGTATCGCGCTGTTGCGACTGCGTTCTGGTATGGGCCGGGGGCGTGGGCAACCCGTCTGATGGGATACCTGCCCGCAAAGGCGCTGCGCATCGGGGCCGATTTGCCTGCGGGGGTTTACTGGCAATGGCGGCGCTGGTGCACCACGCGCAGTTTTTATCTGGGGGATGTGGGGCGTGGCCTGCCGGTGCCGGACTGGAGGGCCTTTAGGGGTGCGATGAAAGTGGTGGCGATCGAGGGTGATGAAATGGTGCCCCCCGTCACCGTCTGGCGCGGGATGGAGCATTATCCCGAAGCATCAAAGCGCCAGTTTATAGTGCGCCCTGCGGATTACGGGTTAAAACAGGTTGGCCATATCGGGGTGTTCGCCCCGCAAAATGCTGTGATCTGGCCCAGTTTGATTGCGCACTCGACCTAGGTTTCTTTTTCGTAAAAATATCCGCGCCGCAGGCATCAGTGCTTTGGCCCGCAGGGACAAAGCACTGGGGCGACGCACGAAGTGCGGCGCAACCCCTGATTAAACCAGTGCCTTCAACGCATCTACCAACTGCCCGATCTCCTCCTCGGTGTTGTAATAATGTGGTGCAACCCGCAGCAGCGTAGGCAGATTACGCGCCTCGGCATCCAGTCGCGTGCTGTCGGGATCAGACGCGCCAATGTTGATCCCTTGCGCCCGCAACGCGGCCACCGTTTTGTGCGGGTCCAGCCCCTCGATGGTAAAGCTGGCAATCGCGCAGGTTTCGCCGCCTGCGTCGCGCAGTTTGGCCCCGTTGATCGTGCTGACCTGTTGGCGAAATAAATCCGCCAACCCCCATGCCCGCCTCTGGATATTCCCAATGCTGATTTCCATCGCATAAGTGGCCGCCGCCCCCAGTCCGGCCCGCAAGGCATAGGCATTTTCCCAGTTCTCGAACCGCCGCGCGTCTGGGCGCAGCTCATAGCGGTCCGCAGCAACCCACGGGGCGGCGAAATGGTCGATCATCGCGGGTTCAGTTGCCGCTATCAGCGCCTCGCGGATATACAAAAACCCTGTACCCCGCGGGCCACGCAAAAATTTACGCCCTGTGGCCGTCAGGAAATCACACCCGATTTCACCGACATCCACCGGCATTTGCCCAACCGCCTGACAGGCGTCCAGAAGGTATGGCACCGCGTGTTTTCGAGCCAGTTTGCCCACTGCCGCCGCCGGATTGACCAACCCGCCGTTGGTCGGCACCCATGTGATTGAAATCAGCGCTGCTGGCTGTTCCAGCATCACCGCAAGTGCTGCCACATCCAGCGCACCGGTCGCGTCATTCGGGATCACCTCGATCACCACACCGTCGCGTTTGGCACGTTGCAGATAGGCGACGTAATTGGCGGCGTATTCGGCCTGACAGGTCAATACCCGGTCGCCGCGGCGCATGGGTAGCGAATAAAACGCCTGACACCACGCGGCGGTGGCGTTTTCCATCAGGGCGATTTCCTGTGGTTTGGCTCCGATCAGGGCGGCGATGCTGTCGTAAACCGCGTTCAGCGGTCCGGCCATTTCCGCCGCCGCCTCGTAGCCGCCAATGCGGGCCTCAAGTTCGATGTGGTTGATTATCGCGTCGACCACCGGTTGCGGCATCAGGGCGGACCCCGATGCCAACAGGTGATTGACGGTTTTCAGCCCCGGCGTTTCAGCGCGGATTTTGTCGATATCGATGGTCATGCGGCCCCTCACAAATCATATGCAATTCCAGCATGATGGTGTGAGGAGCCATAGGCAATAGCCCGATTGTATCGCCATTGTACTACCGGTTTTTGCGCCCCTTCGCATCGGCCTGTGCGCGTTTATAGAATTTGCCCAATACCTTGTCGCGGCCACGGGCTTGGGCCAGCGTTTCGCTGTTGCGCACATCCTCAAGCGCCAGCTTTTGCCAGCGGCGCAAACGATCCGGGTCGAGCCTTCCGGCCGCGATTTCGGCCTGAATGGCGCATCCCGGTTCCTGCGCGTGGGCGCAATCGCGAAAACGGCATTGCTCCGAAAGCGCTGCAAGATCGGCAAACACCGCCTCGATCCCGTCCCCCGCATCTGCCAACGGTAACGCCCGCATCCCCGGCGTATCCAGCAGCCAGCCGCCATGTAGGGCGGGGTAGAGGGTGCGCGAGGTTGTGGTGTGACGCCCTTTGGCATCATCATCGCGGATGTCCTGTGTGGCAATGTCCAGCCCCGTTAGCGCGATTGCCAAGGTTGATTTGCCAACACCGGAAGACCCCAGCAGGGCGGCCGTTTGCCCCTTTTGCCACCAATCCGTCAACAGCGCTGCTTGCGACGGATCACAAGCGTTGACCGTCAGAACCGGCAAATCCGGTGCAAGCGATTGTGCTTGCTTTGCGTATTGGGCGGGGTCATCGCACAGGTCCGGTTTTGTCAGCACGATAACGGGTTGGCAGCCTGCGGAGTTGGCTAAAACCAGATACCGTTCCAGACGTGCAAGGTTAAAGTCGTGGTTGCAGGAGGTGACAATGAACATGACATCGACATTTGCCGCGATCAATTGCCGGTGCGTATTTTCACCAGCCGCGCGACGCGACAGGGTTGTCATGCGGTCCAGCCTTTTGTGGATCAGGCCGGTTTGATCCGCCAAAACCCAGTCACCAACAGTAATGGTTATGTCACTCCCCAGCTTGACCAAAAGGGTTAGGGGGCCGGGTTGCGACAAGGCATCAAAGCCACTGCGGTGAACAGCAATGATACGGGCGGGGGTGAGTGTTTCCAGCTCATCTGACGAGAGCTGCGACATGAAATGGGGTGACCATCCAAGGTCGGCAAGGGAATATTGCATTGGATTTCCTGTCATGGGAACAAGGACCGTTTGCGCACCGCCAGATGCAGGTGCGAAACATAAATGTTCAGGCAGGAAGGCGGGTTAACCCCGATAAGCCCCTGCCTGGGGAAAACATGCGACAATCATAAAATCCCTCCTGGGTCAGCGGGGTTAGGTTTAGAGCAATTTGCATTTAACCTGAATCGGAATTCACCCTAAGTGTGGGAGAATTCCGATACTTATGTGCCTCACATTAAATGCAAAGCGCTACAGGTGAGAGGCTGAACACGACCCAAACGGATCTCGTTACGG
>JAFLKA010000466.1 GCA_022712735.1 Marinosulfonomonas sp.
CACCATTCATTTCATAGGCTGAAATAATCCGATACCCGGGACCAATCTTTTGCACCGAGGCCAGAATGTGTATTTCGTCCTGCAAAATCACACCAGCCATCTTGACCGGCATAAACTGGTCCCGCGTTGAAATGGGGTCGATCGGAATAGCCACAGGCTCGCTGCCAATCCGCGCCTCGATCTGCGCCAGCATCACGGCCTTCCACTGCAACCGCTCCAGCTGCCACAGACCCAGCCAGATCAAAACCCCCGCCCCGACCAGCCCGAACAACAGTGCTATGATGATGCGTCTCTTCAACGTCTCTCTCCGAAAACGAAAAGCGCGAAGGGTTGCCTTCGCGCTTTCATTTTTGTTCTATAAGTATCCTCGCCGAAGGCAAGAATTCTCTTTAACCACCCCAGATATAAACGGCGCAGAACAGGAACAGCCACACCACATCGACAAAGTGCCAATACCACGCCGCCGCCTCAAGCCCGACGTGTTGTTCGGGCGTAAAATGCCCCTTCTTGGCACGGATCAAACAAACCGCCAAAAAGATGGTGCCGACAATCACGTGAAAGCCGTGAAACCCTGTCGCCATGAAAAAGGTCGATGGGTAAATCCCGTCGGTAAACCCGAAGGCTGCGTGGCTATATTCATAGGCCTGAAACACCGTGAACAGCGCCCCCAGCACAATGGCAATGCCAAGGCCGGTGATCAAATCCTTGCGGTTGTTTTCATGCGCCAGCGCATGGTGCGCCCATGTCGCGGCAGCCCCTGACAACAGCAGGATCAGCGTGTTGATCAACGGCAGATGCCACGGATCAAAGGTTTCGATCCCGACAGGGGGCCAGATACCATCCACCTTGGGGTAATTATCCGACAAAGGATAAAGTGCCGATTTGAAAAACGCCCAGAACCACGCCGCAAAGAACATGACTTCCGACATGATGAACAAAACAAAGCCATAGCGCAGGCCGATCCGCACCACGGGGGTGTGGTCGCCGGTCTGGCCCTCGTGGGTCACTTCCACCCACCAGCCATACATGACGTATAGAACGCCGACGAAACCGGCAAAGAACACCCATGGGCCACCTTCGGCGAAATAGTAAACCGCGCCACCCAGCATGATGAACGCAGCCAGTGCGCCCAACAATGGCCAGAGTGATGGTTCCAGAATGTGATAGTCGTGGTTCTTTTCGTGTGCCATTTGGCGTGTCCCCCTGTTTATGGGATAGTTTCTATTGGCCTAGGTCCGCAGGCAGCAATCGCGCCTCGACTTCCGGCAGTTCAATTTCGTGGAATGTATAGGACAGCGTGATGTGGCGAATGTATTTCGCATCGCGGTCGTCAACAATTTCGGGATCAACATAGAACGTCACGGGCATCTGCACCCGCTCGCCGGGTTGCAGCACCTGTTCTTCAAAACAAAAGCAGTCGATCTTGGTAAAGAATCCGCCCGCATCATAAGGCACGACGTTATAGCTGGCTGAGCCAGCGATCACCCGGTCGGTCGGGTTGTAAGCCTCGTAAAACGCCAGCCCCGTTTCGCCGATCTTCAACTCCATCTCGCGCAGCATGGGTTTGAATTCCCACGCCATATCGCGGTCTTTGGAGGCATCAAAGCGGATGGTTATCGTGCGATCCAAAATTGTGTCAGACCCGGATGTCGCCACGCCTGTGGTGCCGCCAAATCCGGTGACGCTGCAAAACCAGTTGTAAAACGGTACCGAAGCCCAAGCAAGGCTGCCCATCAGCACAACAACGCCTACGGTTTGCATAACGGTTTTGGTTTTCGGGTCCATCTGGCTCATTCGTTCGGCTCCGCCGGTGTTATGCTGATGCGGGGCGAATGATCGGTGGCTTCCATTGTGTCACCGGTTTGCATCTTGGCTATGGTCAGCCCGTAAACCAGCGCCACAAACGCCAGCAACGTCAGGCCAACACCCATATTGCGGCCAAACCGGCGCTTGTGTATTTCGTGCTCTTTAACAATCGCCATTCTACCAGCCCCCCATGCCAAAGTTACGCAAAATGCCCTCGGCTAATAGTGCGCCAAAGTGCAGGAATAAATACAGCAATGATACACGGAAAAACTTGCGCTCGGCGCTGTATTTATCCGCAATCGCTGTGTCCTCGTCGCGGCGCCAGATTTTCACCGCACCCGTAATGAACCACAGGTTCAACAGAACTGACGCCACCAGATAGACCGGCCCGCCAATGCTGGTAAACGCAGCACCCACGGCCACAGGGGCCAGAAACAGCGTATAGACCAGAATATGCGCCCGCGTTGCGCGGCGGCCATGCACCACAGGCAGCATCGGGATGCCTGCCTTGGTGTAATCATCGTTCATGAACAGCGCCAACGCCCAGAAATGCGGTGGCGTCCACATGAAGATGATGCTGAACATCAGGATGCTTTCGATTGAAATACCGCCTGTCGCCACGGCCCAACCGATCATCGGGGGGAACGCTCCAGCCGCCCCGCCGATCACGATGTTCTGCGGGGTAACCCGTTTCAGACCCATCGTGTAAACCACGACGTAAAAGAAAATCGTGAACGCCAGAATGCCCGCCGCGACCATGTTCGCCGCCAGACCCAGCATCACCACAGCCATCACCGCCAGCGTGATGCCAAACGCTTTGGCCTCGCCCGCTGTCACCTTGCCCGCAGGGATCGGGCGGTTTTTCGTGCGCTTCATCTTGGCGTCAATGTCGGCTTCCCACCACATGTTCAGCGCACCGGACGCGCCGCCGCCAATGGCGATAAACAGGATCGAGGCAAAGCCGACAATCGGGTGCACCGAAACCGGTGCAACCAGCAGGCCAACAAACGCCGTGAACACCACCAGCGACATCACCCGCGGCTTTAGCAGCGCGAAAAAGTCACCAAAGCTGGCGTCGTTGGAATAGGTCTGTGTGTTGAGGCTTGCGTCACTCATCTTGGCTTAGTTCGATGCAACAGAGAGGGGGCGAACGACGTTGGAGAACTCGACCTTGGCACCTGTCAGCCATTCGTCATATTTTTCAAGGCTGACGGCCTTGATTGTGATCGGCATATAGGCGTGGTCCTTGCCGCACAGCTCGGAACACTGACCGAAATAGACGCCTTCTTGGTCGACGTTGAACCACAGTTCGGCCAAACGGCCCGGCACACCATCCTGTTTCACACCAAACGCAGGCATCGCCCATGAATGGATCACGTCGGATCCGGTGATCTGCATCACCACAACCTTGCCAATCGGCACAACGATGGCCGTGTCGGTGGCCAACAGGTATTCGTCTTGCCCATAGCCGTATTCTTCCAGCTCGTCACGCTCCAGCATATAGCTGTCAAACTCCAGCCCGTCATCGACGTATTCATAGGACCAGAACCATTGGTTGCCCGTCACCTTGATGGTCAGATCAGCCTCGGGAATTTCCTGACTGTTGAACAGCACCGGCAATGAAAACGCGCCGATGAACACCAGAATGATAATCGGAACCAGCGTCCACGCGATTTCCAGCGTTGAATTGTGAGTGAATACCGCCGGTGTCGGATTTGCTTTGCGGTTAAAGCGGACAATCACATAAAGCAGCAGGAACGTCACGAATATGGTGACCACGGTGATGATCCACAGCACCATATTGTCCAGCCAGACCAGATCTTTCATGATCGACGTGCTTGCCGGTTGAAAATTCAATCCATTGGGAATCGGTTTGCCGATAATCTCAAGATCGCCAAGTGCGTCCTGTGCAAAAGCAGCTGCCCCCGAGAGAGTAACGAAACCCGTGGCCCAAAGGCCTGATAGCATTGTAAAAAAGCGCATATTCTGTCCCTGTCCGGTTGGCCCTTATTTACCAAAGGCCTTTGTTTTTTTGATCCCAGTTGATCTACATCAATCAGACGATGATACAAATCATGTTGTTTCTATATGTGGTAAGACCATATTACACCTATCAAGATCAAGACCACACAGGCGGCAAACAGTCGTTTTATGCGGTTTTCGCCAAAAAAGGACGCCTAAAATGTCGGAAAATGCCTATCGCCCGCTCGAAACAAAACTTGATATGGATCAAACACTATCCTTGTTGCGACAGGCAACAGATGGCGCGGATGATGGTGAACTTTATCTCGAGCGCCACCGCTCCGAGGTGCTGGTGTTTGACGATGGCCGGGTGAAAACCGCCAGCTATGACGCCTCCGAAGGCTTCGGTCTGCGGGCTGTCAAAGGCGAAACCGCTGGCTACGCCCATTCCACCGAAATCTCCGAGGCCGCGATAAAACGCGCTGTG